>JBGCDY010000373.1:0-11042 GCA_045105835.1 Chitinophagales bacterium | reverse complement strand
TTTCTAAAAGATAGACTATTGTAGTCTCAGTTCACGGTTTTAGTCAAAGAACCTACTTTTTAAAAGGAGTCTCTCTTGGCATCAATAACTCCACTAACAACCACCTAAAAAATGAACAAAAACAGAACCTACATTTTCGGTATTGGCATAATCGCATTTCTATTCATTGGGTACTTTATTGCAGATAGTTTTCTATTTGATGGGGTGAAGCCCAGAAGCATCAATAAAGATGGTTTTCAGGCGAATTATTTTGTAAAAGATATTGCAGAGAAAAAAGCGTCTGTAATCCTAATAGGTGGTGGACAATGGGGCGATTATTGGGGGCAAGAATTTGCCAAGAAAGGATTTGTGGGCTTATCAATCCCTTATATCAGAAGAGAAGGTTTGCCGCAATTGCCTGAAGAAATCAATTTGGAATATTTTGAGAATGCGCTAAATTGGTTGAAAAAGCAGCCAGAAGTCAATCCTGACAAAATAATCGTTGTGGGCGCATCCCGAAATGCGGAATTGTCGCTGGTGATTGCTTCCACATTTCCAGAACTCGTTGGCGGTGTTGTGGCTTATGCACCGAGTTCGGTTTCTTGGTCCAATACGGTTTTGCCCTTTAACTCAGATGACCTAAAACCCAGTTGGAAATACCAAGGGCTTGACATTCCTTATATTCCAATGGATAAAATTTCGGGAAACGATTCCGATAAAATCGAAACTTTGGAGTATTGGAAAAGCGGCTTGGCAAAAACGGAGGATGTTGAACGAGCAGCCATTCGAGTTGAAAAAATAAATGGGCCTATTTTACTTTTTTCGGGAAAGGATGATAAGGTTTGGCCTTCCTCATGGATGGCGAATAAAATAGAACAGAGAATCAAGGAAAATGACTTCAAACACTCTTTTCAAAACATCCAATACGAAGAGGCTGGACACTTGATTTCGAGTAACCCAGAAGCAGGTTCAGATTTTAGAACAGGAAAAATGAACATCAACGGAAAAGACTACGAATTTGAATATGGGGGGACAAACGAAGGAGATAATAAAGCCAAACAGGATGCAAAAATAAGGTTCTTCGATTTTATAGGAAAGCTCTAATTCTGAGAAAACCATTGTTAATCAATCAAATTGAAGGCTATTAGATATCGGACTTTCAATGGCTTCTTTTTGTCCCTACACAATAATACCTTTGCAGCTTCAAGAAATAGATACAAAATATGACAAACAAAAATTTAGAAGAATACTGGTCAACACGTTATGATGAAAACCGTACGGGATGGGATATAGGATTTCCATCCTCACCTCTCAAGGGGTATATTGACCAACTGGAAAATAAAGAGCTTAAGATTCTGATTCCAGGAGCAGGAAATGGATACGAAGCGGAGTATCTTTTCAAGCAGGGATTCAAAAATGTGTTCGTTTTAGATATTTCTGATAAACCTTTGAAGGCACTGAAAAAAAGACTGCCCTTATTCCCAAAAGAACAAATGTTGCAAGGTGATTTTTTTACGCACAGTGGGCAATACAATTTGATTTTCGAGCAAACATTCTTCTGTTCATTTGAGCCTACAAAAGAAAACAGAACCCATTATGGGATAAAAATGGGTGAGTTACTAAAACCCAATGGTAAATTAGTTGGTCTATGGTTCAAGCACCCTTTATTTGAAGGAGCGAAAAGACCTTTTGGAGGTTCTAAAGAAGAATACTTGGAGTATTTGACTCCTTTTTTTGAGGTGAAGGTATTTGAAGATTGTAGCAATTCTATTGAATCCAGAAGTGGAAAAGAGTTGTTTGGTATTTTTTTGAAGAATGGATAAGTCTAAAATTCCCCACAAAAAAGAAGTAAGGCAAATCCCAATAAATAATTAGCTGCCTATTGCTCCGCCTTTTAAAGTGGTGTAAAAATAAAACAAGAATTATAAAGGCTTTAGCCATTCCATTGCAGTGGCTAAAGCCCCTCTGAAAAGAGAATCCATTTATCCCCGAGCTAAAGCACGGGGCAATAGAAACCAACATTTTGACTATTTTAATGATTTAAATTGCTTAAATTAGACCATGAAAAAACACATCATTTTCACAATCCTTATACTAATGACAAGCACCATTTTCGCTCAAACACCCAAGAAAGCAGAATCTGTTTTGGTTAACGGAAAAACCATTTACTATGAAGTCTATGGGGAAGGCGAACCTCTGTTTCTTTTACATGGCTTCACCCTTTCCTCCAAATCTTGGCTGCCCTATGTTCAGGACTTTGAGCAAGAGTACGAGGTCTATGTAGTCGACTTGACTGGACACGGAAAATCCGAAGCCTTCAAAGAGCCATTGTCCATAAAATCAGTTGCTGAGGATTTGAATGCTTTGGTGCAACATTTGGAATTAACTAAAATTCAAGCAATTGGATTTAGTTTTGGAGGAGATGTTTTGTATCAACTTGCCCTACTGAATCCACCTTTGGTAAAGTCTATGATAACGATTGGAGCAGTGGGAACTTGGTCAATCAATGATTTTCCTGAATACCAAAAGATTTTCACATTCGAAAATAGAGCCAATTTCTCATGGCTCTTACCTTCTCACGGCACAGACGACAAGATAAAAGCCTTAATGAATCAATTCAAAAATTACATCGTTAAATTGAGTCAAGAAGAATTGCAGTCCATCCAACCAGAAGTATTGATTATGATTGGAGACGATGATGATGGAATGGATTTGGAAGAGGTAGTACGGGTGAAGAAAAATTTGCCAAAATCCGACCTTTGGATATTGCCAAATGTATCACATGGCGCTCATGAAGGTGAAACCAAGGAAGATTTTATCATCAAGGCAAAGGCTTTTTTGACTAAAAGTGAAGTCAAGTGAAAGGGTAGAAATCCATCAACTTCAATAAAAATCAAACATGAAAGAAATTGAATCATACATTGAGACTTACTTTGGTATTGGAGGAAAAGACCTATCTCCAATGGCGGATTTATTTGAGGAAACAACGCTTAAAAAGAATGAATACCTCCTACAAATAGGAAAATATTCAACAGGCTTGAGTTTTTTGAAAGAAGGCTTTGTCAGACTTTATGCTTACAACCAAAGCGGAGAAAAAGAAATCACTCAATGGATTTCCTCAAAAGGAATGTTCGTCACAGACTTATCAAGTTTGATATTCAATACTCCTTCAAGGTGGAATGCACAAGCATTATCAGACTGTCATTTATATACAATGAGTAAGGATAAGTATCAAAAAATCAACCAATTACTTGGCAATTGGGCAGAGTTAGAAAAACTTTTCATAGCAAAATGTTTTGTCACCTTAGAAAATAGGGTATTCAATCAATTATCTATGACGGCAGAGGAAAAATACCGACATCTATTTCAGCTAAATCCTGAAATATTCAATCAAGTTCCACTGCAATACATTGCTTCAATGCTCGGAATGACTCCAGAAACACTGAGCAGAACTCGAAGAAAACTAATTCCTTGATTTATGTCAAGAGTTGTAATAATAGAATGCCTGACCTTTGTCTTAAATTAAAAAGACAGCAATCATTTTATTAAATATTTACAACTTTTTACATTATGGCACAGAAAGAAATTAAAACGGCAATTCAAATTTCAGCAAGCCCCAAAAGAGTTTGGGAAGTATTTACAAATTTTGAAGACTATGGTAATTGGAACCCATTTATTCTATCCATTGAAGGAAATGTAAAAATGGGAGAAAGAATAAAAATCAATGCAGGAGGAATGAGGTTCAAACCAGAGGTGCTGGCTTTTGAAGAAAATAAAGAGCTTAGATGGAAAGGCAAATTTCTTTTTGAAGGTATATTTGATGGCGAACACATCTTTCTTATTGAAGACAATAAAGATGGCACAGTGACTTTCAAACAAGAAGAGAAATTTAGTGGGATATTGGTAGGTCTATTTGCAAAAAAGTTGGATACAGAAACAAAAGAAGGTTTCAAACAGATGAATAGAAAACTAAAAGAATTGGCTGAAAACAAGGAATAATTACCTGCAAGTAGAGGACTTACTTTCACAAGCCAAAACGATTGCTTCAATACTTGTGTTATCTACCTAACATTCCCTACAATCAAAAACACAGACATTGAAAGCATTCAAAAGATACCTACAACAATTCCCTCACTACAAACCAAGTGTATTCGAAGAAGTCCTCCCCTACCTTTCCGAAAAACACCTCAAACCTGGTGATTTTTTCTTGCAGCAAGGGCGAACCTGTAGAAACATCGCTTTTATTGAAGAGGGATTATTCAGGGTTTACTACCTAAACGATGGAAAGGAAATCACCAATTGTTTTTGTAGAGAAAACGCCATTACCTGTTCTTATACCAGTTTGATTACCCAACAAGCAAGCGAGACTTCTATACAAGCAATAGAGCCGTCCAAGTTGATTGTGCTTTCTTATGAATCCATTCAAAAACTGTATCAGAAAAATTTATTTTGGCAGCAAGTTGGAAGATTGGCTTCTGAAAATGAGTACATCATCACAGAATCACACAATAGGTTCCTACGGGACTTATCCGCAACCGAAAGATACCTCGAAATCTTGGAAAACGACAGCGACCTACTCCAACGAGTTCCCCTCAACTATTTGTCCACCTACCTACAAATCGCTCCTGAAACCCTAAGCAGAATCCGAAAGAAAATTGCTCGGAATTGACCTAAGTCAATTGCTAAGGATTGGGAGTAGCCTACTTTTGTATCATTGTTTAATTTAAAAAATAGTTCTTTGAATAAAATCGTGGAATGAGACTACGGTAGTCTATCTACTTGAAAAGATATGGTTATTTCGTTACTATTCAGCAAGCGTTTAGGGGCTTGTATTACCTGTTCTTTTTCTTGATAAAAAGAACCAAAAATCAAAGCCTGTCCCGAGACCTCGGGAACCTGAATGTATTGCTTAACGCAAAAAAAGAAAAAATGAACTAAACAGCTTGAAACTTGACATCGCTTCGCTCTGTCTTCAAACAACAATCTGTTCTTAACGTCCATTTTTCCTTTTTTCACTACAATCCATAAGGGTCGGGTTTCTTCACAATCCTAATTCCAGTGGGCATTTTCTGGTGCTGTTTTATAAAACCAGACTGCCATAATCTTTACATACTCCACGAGAATTATCAAAGAACCCAAAAAATTAGAAATGAATACAGATACAGTAAAAAAATCGGTTGTAGAAAGTTATGGGAAACTGGCTAAATCTACCAATGGGGGGCTTTTCTCGAAGTTGTTTGCCTGCTGCAATCCCACACAAAATGCCAAGCAAGTAGGAGCAGCAATTGGCTACTCCAAACAAGAATTGGATGCCGTACCCGAAGGCTCAAATTTGGGTGTCGGATGTGGAAATCCCTCCGCATTGGCAAAAATCGAAAAAGGGGAAACCGTTATAGATTTAGGCTCAGGAGCAGGCTTCGATGCATTTTTGGTGTCTCCCATCGTTGGAGATACAGGAAAAGTCATTGGTGTGGATTTGTCAAAAGACATGCTCGACTTGGCAAGAAAAAATGCCAAAAAATGCAATTACACCAATGTTGAATTCATCAAAGGAGACATTGAAGATTTGCCTATTGAAGACAACATCGCCGACCACGTGATTTCAAACTGCGTAATCAATCTGTCATTGAAGAAAGGAGACGTTTACAAAGAGGCATTTAGAGTACTCAAAGAGGGCGGAAAACTGTCGATTAGTGACATTGTCTTGGAAAGAGAACTCCCCGATTTTATCAAGAATTCATTGACGGGACACATCGCTTGCGTTTCGGGTGCCGAAAAATTAGAGGGCTATTTGCAGTACGTAAGAGAGGCGGGTTTTAAGGACATCAAAATCGAAAGCAAAACAAATTTCCCACTTGAATTGATGCTGACCGACCCCCAAGTGATGCGAGTCGCAAAGGAACTCAACTTCAATCTGAACAGTGAAGAAGCCAAAGACATCGCTTCAAGGGTAACGAGTATTTCACTAAGTGCAAAAAAGTAAGTGATGAAAGGAAACTATAAAAAAACCTTATGGGGAAGCCTGGTCGCTTTTTTTATTGGCACAAGTTGCTGTTGGTTAAGCTCTTTGGCAATTTGGGTAGGTGGTGCGGCATTGCTGGGAACAATAGTAAGCTTTATTGAAGACATTCAGTGGGTGCTTATTTTTGTTGGAATTGTTCTTGGACTTGTGTCTTTGATTCTCTATATCCAAAAGAGAGGGAAGGAAGAATAAAATAAAGACAATAAGGGCTTTGGTCATTTCATTGTAGAGGCTAAAGCCTTTTTGAAAAAATATTCTAAAAATAGGCTCTTTGACAAAATCTGCCAAACGAGACTACGGTAGTTTATTTCTTAGAAACAATCCACAACCATTCTACTGAACAACAGCGCCTTATACAATAAAACTACCGTAGTATTTATGGGCTTTACAAAAAACCCAAAAAATAAAAAGCAGCTAAGTACAGGACAAAACTATGTTTGAAGAGGAAAACCTTATAGGTTTAAACTTTGAAAATTGATACAGGCTTGATAATCTGAACAAATGACATGAAGAAAAACCTATAAGGTTTAAATCCATGAATCAACCAAGAGTTTTGTCCTGTACTGAAAAAAAGCAGCAGTAAACCTATCCATTCACCACTGCTCATAGTCAATTCATTTTCATCAAATTGCAATAGGGCATTCCTTCAATCACCTCACCAACCGCAACACATTGTTTTTATACACCTTCCCAATAGGAATCACATTCTCCCCTATAAAAATGCGATTTCCTTCAATATTCTGGATGTGCTTGACCGCAACCGCAAAGGATTTGTGGACTTGTAAGAAATCTTGTTTGGGCAGTAACTCCAACAAATCCGAAATTTTCTCCCGAACGATGATGGTTTCAGAGCCACTTACCACCTTTGTATAATTCCCCGAAGCTTCCACATATCGAACCTCACCCACAGCCACTTGTATGTATTTCTTGTCGCTTTTCAGAAAAATACGCTGCCTAAGATGGCGGTTTTCAGATGCGGTGACGGACTGAATGATTGGAGAGCCAAAAGCTTTGTTCACAGCCTTCAAAAAACGCTCAAAGCCAAAAGGCTTCAATAGATAGTCTGTGACATTCAACTCATATCCTTCCAGCGCATACTCCTTATAAGCAGTCGTCACAATCACTTTGGGGGGCGAGCTAAGGGTTTTCAAAAAGTCAAAGCCCTTCAATTTGGGCATATTTAAGTCAAGGAAAATCAAATCCACTTCATTCCCACTCAAATAAGCAAATGCCTCTAACGCATCATAGCAGTTCTTCTCCAATTCCATATTCGGCAACAAATCACAATAGCCTTTGATGATTTCGTGTGCCATGTATTCGTCATCAACAATCAAGTATTTAATCATAGTTCATCCAAAATTAAGAGGCAAAGAAAAAATAACTTTACAACCTTTACTCCCCTTTTGTAAGGGGTTGGGCTAGGTTGAGTAAAACAAAATGTAAATTTATTTTTTCTGCATTTCTAACTGAACCTTATAGACGCTTTCCGTGGTTGAAAAAGACAATGAATGCTTCTCTGCATACGCCAATTCAAGCCTCCGTTTTAGGTTCTTCAAACCAATGCCCAACTCCTCCCCCCTTGCAGTCTTGTCAAAATTATTCTCTACTACAAATTGTATTTTACCATCCACCGCAAGGATTTTGACATGAACATAGGCATTGTCCCCCAAATTTTCAACCCCATGTTTAAAAGCATTCTCCAAAAGGATAATAAACAGCAGCGGCATCACCTTATAATCCTCCTCGATTTGAGAATCAAACACAATGTCTATCTTTTTGTGATAGCGCATTTGATTCAGTTCGATGTAATTTTTGAGGTAATTCACCTCCTCCGAAACCGCCACCAAATCTTCTTGTCCATCATAAATACTGTAACGCATCAACTCCGAAAGCTTGAGAATCAACTCTTGCGCCTTTTTGGGGTCTTTGCCCACCAAGCCATATAAATTGTTGAGCATATTGAAGAAAAAATGAGGGTTGACCTGATTTTTCAAATGCAACAATTCCGTTTTTGTCTTTTCATTCTTCAATCGGATAACCGACTTGATTTGTGGTATCAACTGCTTTACCACCCAAATAAGCCCCAAAATAAACAGCAGGGCATAATACGAGAGAATTAAAATGGCAAGTGTCGGAGGGTAATTCTCCAAAAACACTACCGATTCTTTATCAGTAGTAATCAACTCAAAAGCGGTTATCACCATCGGAATCAATGCCGAAACAATTGCTACAACTGCAAGCACCGACCATCTATCTTTGTTTATTTTTGCTATCGTGCTCCAAAATTAAGCGAAGCACATTTGCCTTCAAAAAAAGAGTGACGAACAGTCTTTGAAGCGTGTCCAACAGTCATAAGTTTGTTTTGAAGTTCCTTCATCCCTACCTTTGGTCACTCGAAGACTTTGAACACAAAACCTTATAGGTTTGATGTTTGAAAATTCATACAAATTAAGTTATCCAGAGAAAATACATGAAGAAAAGCCTATAAGGTTTAAGCTCTAAATCAATTAAAAAACTTGCCCTCTACTGAAATGAATATGAACAAATAATCTTCAAAAACCTTAACCTAAGACACACAAGAAACCCCACAAATTCCTTACAAACAATATAAAGCACCTTCAATGAACATCACCTCCCTCCCCGAAGAACTAAACATCAACTCGTCCTCTCCCATCCAATTATTTGACTACCGCACCTTCAATTCTTGCCTCCGAAGCAAAATCAACCTCACCAAAAACACCTTCAGCTTTTTGATTGAAGGCAGCAAAGAAGTCATCACAGACAACCAACCCATACGAATCGAAAACAATAAATTTCTGATTATAAAATCGGGCAATTGTTTGATGACCGAAACCATTTCCACAGTCAACAAAACCTACAAAAGCATTCTACTATTTTTCACTGATGAAATACTATTCGATTTTTTGGAGCGACATAGCTTTGATTCTCCAAACACTCCAAAAAACAACTCCTTTCTCGTTTGTGAATACGATGACTACATCCAACATTTCGTCCAAAGTCTTGAAAACATACACAAACTCAACAAACCACTGCAAAACTCCTTATTGAAGATTAAGTTTGAAGAAATCATGGTGTATTTAGCCCAAAAAGAAGGCAAAGGTTTTTTGAGCTCCATATTGGGCAACCACGACAACAAAGCCATCAAACTCATCAACGTTGTCGAAAACAACAAACTCAACAAACTAAGCCTCCAAGAACTCTCCTTTCTCTGCAATATGAGTGTATCGACCTTCAAACGAGAATTCAAAAAACACTACCAACTCCCTCCCATCAAGTGGTTTCAAGAAAAAAGATTGGAGCATTCAGCATTCCTGCTCACCACTCAAAAAAAACGCCCCATAGAACTCTACGACGAAATCGGATATGAAACACTTTCCAACTTCGTCCAAGCCTTCAAAAAGAAATACGGCACAACGCCCAAACAATTCCAATTATCCAAAATGACCTTTTAGCAATACTTTTTGAACCAAGCGAAAGCAGTAAAAAGTCAATAAGGTAAGACCTTTGTATCAATCATTTATTTTCATCTAAAAATTAAAAACGATGCAAAAGTTACACCTTATTTTATTCTTATTGCTAACCTTTAGCCTCAATTCATTTGGTCAAAACACCTTCACTCTCAAAAGCAACGACTTGGGCGGAGAAGCGACTTCCACGCACGAATTTGATGGTTTTGGCTGTACTGGCGAAAACCAATCTCCTCAACTGTCTTGGAGCAATGCCCCAGAAGGCACCAAAAGTTTCGCCATCACGATGTATGACCCCAACGCTCCAACAGGAAGCGGATGGTGGCATTGGGTCGTATTCGATATCCCTTCAAACATCAATGAATTGGTTGCCAATGCTGGAAACATCGAACTGGACTTAGCTCCCGAAGGTGCCATCCAAAGCGTCACCAATTACGGCAAAGGCGGTTATGGAGGTCCTTGTCCTCCCGAAAACCACGGATTGCACCAGTACATGATTACCGTCCACGCACTCAAAACAGACAAATTGGGCTTGGACGAAAATACAAATCCTGCAATCGTTGGCTACTACCTTTGGAACAACACCTTAGCTAAAGCAAGTATTGTTGCTTACTACGAAAGAACAAAAGAATCCAAAGAGTAAAGTATCTACTCTTACCCCCTCCAAGAAAAAATTACAATTAATACAAATATTCCCCTCCTCGGAGGGGTCAGGGGTGGGTTGCGATATACAAGCCAGCTATCAAAAGTTACCTAATCATCCCTTTGTCCTCTTCAAAAAAGATAAAGGGGATGATTTTTAAAAGACCACCTACAAAATCTATTTTCCCCATTCATTCCCACCATTTGCAGTCTGAGATTTTTTTGAGATATTGAGTCAATCAATACATCAAAAAACGCTCAAAGATGAAGAAAGCTCTTACCTTATTTTTTGTACTCATTGCCACAATGAGTTGTGAACCAGAACAAAACAAAGAAAAACTGGTCGATAATTCTGACATTGCTTTGTTTTGGACAGCTTACGACCAAATCACACAAACCCAGGACAGTTTGGAGCAAGTCAAATTATTGCAGGAACTCTACCTCTCCAAAGGTTCTCAGGGGCTAAAAGGAATCATTGAAGCCAAGAATTACACCATTGAAGACTTCCTCCATGCCATCAATCACTATCCCAAATTTTGGCAATCCATCAGGGCAAACACCTTAAAATCAGACCTTATCGAAGGTGATTTGATGAAAGGAATAGAAAAGCTCCGCAAAATATATCCAGAACTCCGACCTGCAAAAATCTATTTCACCATTGGTGCTATGAGGAGCAATGGCACGACGCTTGACAGTTTGGTGTTGATAGGTAGTGAATATGCGATGGCTGACCAAAACACAGATTCCTCCGAATTCCCAGAGGCCTACCGAGCCGCCCGAAAAACCTTTTTTGACTCCAATCCAATAGACAACATCGTTTTGTTGAACATCCACGAGTATGTCCATACCCAACAAAAACCCATCGTTCACAAGCTACTTTCTCAATGCCTGTACGAAGGTGTGGCAGAATT
>JBGCDY010000372.1:0-3278 GCA_045105835.1 Chitinophagales bacterium | reverse complement strand
CCAATGATTTGTACCAGAAGTTAGTCAGTGACCCAAGGTCTCGTGAACTGGATCAAATCAACAACATATTACAATCCAGTGGAGGACAGTTTCAGATGGAAGACATCCGAGATTTCCGCAAAACTTCCGCCCGTAAACTTTCCCCCGATGAATTTACCTATGACCCACAATTGGGTTTTATGTCTTTAAATTTTGCCCTGCGTTCCAATGAAGTGTTAGGGGTTTCATTTGAGTACATGACCACAAACGGTAAACAATATAGAGTAGGAGAATTTGCACAGGATATTACCCCTACCGATCAGTCAGGGGCAGTAGAGAGTCAAAATGAGCCTCGAATCCTGTTCATCAAAATGATCAGAAGTAGCCAACAATTTCCACGCCATCCAACGTGGGATTTGATGATGAAAAACATATATGCTTTAGGAGCCTTCAATGTCGAACAACAGGACTTCAAATTGAACGTACTTTACGAAAGCTTGGGTTCGAAAAACAACCCTGGTGGAGACATTCGTTACATTCCCGAAGGTCAGGGCATCAGAGGTGTGCAATTGATTAAACTCTTAGGACTGGATAGATTGAACAGCAGTGGGGAGCCTTATTCAGATGGGGTATTTGACTTTATGCCCTCCGATAATTCCTTTTCGGTGGGACAAAATCAAAACAGTGGACTACCAGGATTGCCCAATAGCCTGCAATCAGGACGGGGCAGAAATCGAAATGGAAGAGATACCCGATTTGGTGGGAATGCTTTTGCAACAGGACAAAACACGACAACTTATGGAACCATCAATCCCAAAAACGGTCGATTGATTTTCCCTGTATTGGAACCTTTTGGAGAACACCTTCGAAATGAATTCGAAAAAAATGGTGAATCTGCTCTTGCAGATAAATACGCTTACGACGAAATTTATGACTCTACTAGAATTGTAGCACTCGAATTTCCAGAAAACAACCGATTTCTAATCCAAGGACAATTCAAATCCAATATATCATCCGAAATTTCACTTGGAGCCTTCAACATTCCCGAAGGTTCGGTCAGGGTAATGGCTGGTGGACAGCGACTGATAGAAGGACAAGATTATATCGTAGACTACAGTTTGGGACGAGTTTCGATTATCAACAGTGCCTACGTCAATGCAGGTGTCCCCATTAATGTATCCTTTGAAGACCAAGCCACCTTTGGTGTGCAGCGGAAAAGTCTCATGGGCGCAAGGGCAGATTATTGGATAAACGATGACTTCACTTTGGGCGCAACAGTATTGAAGCTCTCCGAAAGACCCTTTACTCCAAAAGTAAACTATGGTGATACCCCTATTTCCAATACAATGGTGGGCGTAGACATGAATTACTTCAAAGAAACACCAGGACTGACCCGATTCATCGACAAACTCCCAGGTATTTCCACCAAAGAACCCTCATCCGTTACCTTCAATGCAGAAGTTGCTGCTCTACTTCCAGGGCATGCCAATGCAATTGGAGACGATGGAAACGCCTATATTGACGACTTTGATGGCAGTACTCCTGAATACGATATTCGATTCCCTTATACCGCTTGGATGCTTGCCAGTACGCCAAGGTATGTGCTTGACAACAATGGCATTGAACTATTTCCAGAAGCATCCCGAACCAATGAATTAGAATATGGCTTCAACCGTGCAAAATTGGCTTGGTACCAGTTAGACTTTATCTTACAAAATGAAACAAATGGCATCAACACGAATGTAAACTTCAATGCCAATAGTTATTATACTCGGACTTTCTCCGAAAGAGAAATATTCAATACCGATACCTTCAATCCACAACAAGTCAGCCGAACATTTGATGTAGCATTTTACCCAGACGAAAGAGGACCTTACAACTTTGACGCTGCAGGTGTACCAGGCGTTTCGGCAGGTTTGGAAGAAGATGGACGTTTGAAAGAACCCGACACACGTTGGGGGGGAATCATGCGTAATAGTCCTTTCAAAGATTTTGAGCAAGCCAATGTCGAATTTGTAGAATTTTGGATACTCGATCCTTTTATTGATGACAAAACCAACCAAGGTGATATGTACCTTCATTTAGGAAATATCTCTGAGGATGTATTGAAGGATTCCAAACAGTTTTACGAAAACTCGCTGCCAACAGCAGATGAGTTTCCTCAATTAGACGAAACAGAATGGGGTGAAGTTTCCATTGTTCGTCCTATTAATTTTGCATTTGCCAACGAACAAGAAGACCGTGAAGCACAAGATTTGGGTTTTGATGGTTTGACGGACACCAAAGAACGTGAAAAATTCAGTACCTATCTGGCAGAAATCAACAGCGTTGTAAATCCTACTACACTATCAGCGATTCAAAATGATCCTGCTGGAGACAATTACTTCCACTTTAGAGATGGAGTCTACAATGACATTCAATCCAATGTTGCTCCATTCGGCAATGGTGGAACATTGCTTCAACGATACAAAAACTTCAACAATCCACAAGGAAACTCCCCTGTTCAAGACTTTGCCCAACAAGGACAAAACTTCACCACTTCGGCGACTAACTTTCCCGAAATGGAGGATTACAACCAAGACAAATCCCTGAACGATGCAGAGAGTTTCTTTGAATACAAAATCCCATTGCGTCCAAACATGGGCACAAATGACATTGGCAATGGTTTCTTGGCAGATTTCAAAGATATTCCTATAGAAAGTTTTGCCACAGGACAAGATACAACCGTGCGTTTTTATTACTTCCAAGTTCCTATTGACAACTTCACCAACAAAACAGGAAGTGTCAACTTTAGAAATATTGAAGGGATTCGCTTGTTTATGACAGGCTTTGAAAGAGAAGTAGTTACCCGTTTTGTACGCTTCGATATTGTGCGAAACAATTGGAGAAAATACGACCGAGTGATTCGTGAACCAGGTGAATATTCTCCAAGTGAGCCAGACAATGTAGAAGATTCTTTCTTCAATTTGGGCTCAGTAAACGTAGAAGAAAACTCACAACGTTCGCCGATTCCTTACAACCTTCCTCCAGGTATTGAGCGAGAAACATTGACCGTTACAGGCGCACAAAACCAACGTCAAAACGAGCAGTCCATTACCATTGAAGTAGGTGACTTGGCAGACGGTGAAGGACGTGGAGTGTACAAACGAATCAACATGGACATGCGCCAATTTGGTAGCCTCAAAATGTATGTTCACGCCGAAGAATTAGCAAATATTGACGTGTGTAAAAGTACCCAACTGGAGGATGGAGATGTCTCCGCTTTCATCAGAATAGGGGATGATTTTCAGAACAACTAT
>JBGCDY010000371.1:0-2573 GCA_045105835.1 Chitinophagales bacterium | reverse complement strand
GCTCAACGGTACATATTTTGTCGGAAAACAACTATGTAGTAGCCACAGGCACTCCCGCTCCAAAACCTACCCTTCCCAACCCAAGTGACACCTACCAACTGGAGTTCAAACACAGCAACAAAGTCATCCAAATAGACACAGGAGAATCAATGGAGACAGGCATTGCAGAAGGCTTTGGAGCAAGCATAGGAGTAGATGGAACTCCCGTAGAAGAAATAGGGGGCGAAATGGGAGGAGACTTTGCAGCAGGAGATTTTGTCATGGATGCTGCGCTCCTCCAAAAAACCGCCGATAAAAGCAACAAAAGCCAACATTGGACCTTCAAAGACGCAGGCAGTGGTTTCCACCAAATCCTTAGCTCAACCAACTCGGAAGCCCTTGAACTCAAAGGTGAGGGCAGTGACCTATTCCCCAGTACAGGCAAAAGCAGCAGCAATGCCACCCAACTTTGGAAACTCGAAGACGCAGGCAATGGCTACTACCGCCTTCTCAACAAAGCAAATAACAAATACCTTGAAGTACCCGAAAACGACCAAACCGAAGATGCCATGCTTCACTATGGCCCCAAATCAGGCGACAATCAATTGGTGAAACTGGTCAAAGTACAATAAAAAATAATTGCGTTTAAAGAGGTATTTTTTTTGTCTTGAAAAGATGATTGACCCACAATTCCTTCAATGGATTTGTGGGTTTTCTTTTTCTTCCAATCTGCCCTTCTAATTTGTCATCTCTTAGTAGTCTTTCAAGATGATGTTGTCGGGTACTCTTTGGCAAGAACTATGTGTCACACTGTAAGTGTCTTCTGAATGGATAGGAGGATTTAAATTAAATATCCATCTGACAAGATGAAGTTGACAAACTACTTAGGAATCTTGTGTAAAAAATTCCCAAGCAATTAATTCAACAATTTCACTCCTTCAATAAGTCTCGAAACCACTCATTCAAAGGCTCACCATCAGGCTGCGTTTTCGGCAAATCCTTCGCCATTTGGTGTAAGTTCGTCAATTCCTGTTCTGCAAAATCATGAATCAAAGGAACTCGCTGAATATACGCACCCTCCAAAGCTTTCTCTTTTCGTTCCAACAAATCTTCAATCACCTCCATCAATTCTTCATTCCCTTCAATAAGCGGTAACAAGTTTTGGAATTCCATTGGCGGAGCTTCCTTCCTTTCTGCAATCCATTTGGCGCACAACAAAGGTCGAAGCACATAAAAGTATTTCTTGATGTTCACCCTTTCCTTTTGCAGTTCCGTTTGGACAATCTTTCGAGTCAAACCCAAATAATGGTGGATCGCCGCTCTCGGCGCAAAATATTGTGGAGCAAGCTCTTGCAGTCTTTCCAAGAAGCCTTTTTCATTGTGATACACAATCGGCGACAACATCCATGCGAAAATGGACGCATTCGATTTTCGCATCAAACCCAAAACCTTGCGGATGTCCCAACCCACGATATCCAAGTTATCTGGATCCAAAGGCAAGGTGATGTGATCGGTTTTTTCATTGATGGACAAATACCAATCTATGGGGCGAATGTAAATAAATCGCACATCATAATCACTATCTGGCGAAGGGAAACCCCATGCCCTACTACCTGATTCACAAGCATAAAGGATCTTGATGTTTCGCTCTTTTTCGAGTTTCTGAAGAGCCGTTTGTATTTTTTGAAGCATCTTATTTATTTTTGAAGGACAAATACAAATAGCTAACTTCAAAATCAAAACATAAGTTCAATAGTCACAAAAAAGTTCTTACTTTGCAATCGCAATACAAGCATTTCGTTCTCCATCAAAGCTCAAAACTATGCAAGCAAGAATAGGAACCCTGTCAGACATCAAAGGAATTTTAGCCCTTCAAAAATTAAATTTGTACAGTGAACTCACCGCAGCACAGCGAACCAGAGGTTTTGTCACCACACCATTTACCATCCCCCAAATCGAGGAAATCATTGAAGAAGATGGAATTTTTGTAGTCGAAAGAAAAGGTCAAATCATTGCCTATACCTTTGCAGGCACTTGGAAATACTTCCAACAATGGGCAATTTTCCCCTTCATGGCTGCTCGACTCCCCGATTTGTCTTTCAATGGTGGCGAAATCACTACTTCAAATAGTTTTCAATATGGGCCTGTTTGCATTGACATTCAATACCGTGGAAAGAAGCTTTTGAACTCCGTTTTTGAAGTTATGCGACTTGAATTTGTGCAGAAATTTCCAATAAGCATCACCTTCATCAACAAGGTCAACCAAATTTCCCTGCGAGCGCACCAAAAATTGGGATGGGAAATAGTAGATGAATTTCACTTCAATGACAATCAATACTTGGGCTTGGCATTCGACATGAACAATTCAGTTTTGTAGCTTTATCGGAAACAAGCAAAACTTTGTCAACGGTCGCAGACCTTGACAACAGTTGAAGCGAATGATAAGTACTCAGTAATGAATGAAAATTAAAATAAGAATTAAAACTCAAACTGCTTCTTAACCAAGTAGTTTAAGTTTTCAAATCGGAACTTATTTTTTACCGACTCGATACCAGCACTCCCCTCTTGAGAGGGTGCGTTTGAGTACCACAAGC
>JBGCDY010000370.1:0-4843 GCA_045105835.1 Chitinophagales bacterium | reverse complement strand
CCCCAACCCCTCCAAGGAGGGGAATCTCGTATATAGTGAAGAAATCCCCTCTTGGGATAGCTTGTGCCGAAACCTCGGTAGGCAGGGGTGGGTTACACTATATTCCTGTTTAATGCGGAGACCTATATTTCATCCACAAACACCCAGCACTTTGCACCAGATACAGGGTTCTTCAAATTGCTTACAATCTTGACCTGCACCTCCTCAAAAGATTTGCCATCCTCGAATGTTCCCATAGAAAGCCCCAAAAAAAGCTGTTCTAAAGATATTGGCTCTGTGTTTTTTTCTGTGGTGTAGGTGGTGAGGTTTGCAGTGATTGCAAGGAGGAGGAATTGGAGGAAGAGGATTGTTTTTGGTTGAAGCAAGAGTTTGTGTTTGGTTGGTGTTGGAGGAGTAAATATAAGGGTATCGTTTGACTTTCGTTTTTAGATGGACTGATTTTTTCTGAAAAACTGATTGTTTTTCGATTTTTGAGGGAAGTGATTTTTTGACAAAAAAAAGAACTGCGGCTACCATAATCCCTTACAATTCCCTATTTTGAAGCGATTTACTACAATTAAAAACATCTATACTTCAAAAGCCAATTAGGATGACAAATGAACAATGGGAACAACTCCTCAATGCCATAGAACAAGAAGAGTGCATTTTGTTTTTGGGACCAGGAGTAAGCACAATACAAAAAGAGGGAAAAGAACTGCCCCTCACGGCTGCCTTTGCAGAGGAATTGGCAGGTATATTGGAGGAGAAAAACAAAGAATTTGAAGCGGAAAAAGTCCATGATTTGAGTTATATCGCAGAGCGTTTTTTGACCCTTGCAGGTACGACCGAATCTTATCCTGCGCGGCTCGCCAAGGATTTTTATGAGCAACATGCCCAAGTCACCGATGTCCACCGCTTTTTGGCTTCCCTACCTTTTTCGATGATTATCAACACCTCACCTGACAAGCTGATAGTCGAAGCTTACAAAGAAGCGGGTAAGGAATTTGTGTTTGACTACTACCACTTTCGAGATACAAGAATCAGAAAGATAGACGAACCTGAGCGACAAGAAACGGTGATTTACAACATCTTCGGTTCGGTAGAAAACGACTATAAATCCATCTTGGTGTCGGAACGAGACAGCATCAAGTTTGCAACCAAAGTGGCGCAAAACAATCCGCAGATTCCCGAATTTATCAAAAGCAAATTCGTGAAAACCAACCCTAAGTCCTATTTGTTGGTGGGCTTTGATTACGAAAAATGGCATTTGAAGATTTTGTTCGACTCCTTTGAAATCAAACAACACTCGCAAAATCACGCCATCTATACGCCCGAGACGGCTGCCTTTCCTGTCAGCAAAGCCAATCAACAGTTTTTTGCAGAAGCCCTTCATTTCCATTTTGTCGATAAAAAGATGGGGGAGTTTACCACCGAATTGAAGGACTTGTATGCCGAAACTTTTGGCTTGAACAGTGAACCCGAACCGCCCGAACATCCCTTGAAGGTTGTTTTGATAGGCGCAATAGAAGACAAGTTGATGAAGGAGGAACTGCTGAAATACATCGGTATTTTGGAGCAGAATGGCTACATCGATATTTGGCATTCTGGCAAAATATTGGCTTCTACGCACATCCAAAATACCTTTGAAGCCCGATTGAAGGAAGCCGATATAGTGCTGCCTTTGTTGAGTTCGGATTTTTTCAATACCGACGAATTTTTTGAAGCCATCGAAATTGCTTTTGAGCGGCAAGCGAATCAATCGGCTAGGGTCGTTCCTGTGGTGCTGCGCTCGTGTATGTGGAAGGATACGCCCTTCAAAAAAATGCCCGATGTTCTGCCTGATGGCGGAAAACCAATCAAAAGTTGGTCGTGGAATCCGAAAGAGGAAGCCTATAAAAATGTGGCGGAGGGATTGAAGAGGGTGGTGTATGAAATTTTGAACAAGAAGAGGTAATAAAAAGGAAGGGCTTGTACGGCAAAGCAAATACTTTCTACGTCAAGTGTGCTTCCTTTCCATTAAATCTTCCTGTCGTTCAAAGCTGCTTAACTTAGAAAACCAAAACACAATGACCAATATATCCCAAAACGAAAATTCCCCTCAACAAGACCGCTACCCTGGCATCCGTGCCTTTGAGCAGCACGAGCAAAACCTATTCTATGGCAGAAGCCAAGAAATCAGGGATTTGTTTCGTTTGGTCATGGTCGAGCGATTGGTGGTTTTATTTGCCAAATCGGGCATTGGCAAGAGTTCGCTGCTCAATGCAGGATTGAGTCCAGCATTGGAGGAAGAAGGGTTTTTGCCGATACACATTCGACTGCAAAGCACCGAAATTGCGCCCCTCGATATTCTCTACGATGCCCTCAAAGGCTACGGCAGACGGACAGCTCCCTATAGCTCGAAAGCTGAATTGTGGCAAGCCATCAAAACCACTCAGTTTCCCGAAAACCGAACACCCGTTTTCATCTTGGATCAATTTGAGGAGTTTTTCAGCCACCAAAAAAGCAAACGAACAGAGTTTATCCGACAGCTCGCTCTTTTGCTGCGAAAAGAAGCCCCCGAAGAAGTCGAGGATTGGCTCTACGAACACAAACTGGAGGATCGAAGGCCCGAAGTGTTGGCGTGGTACGACATTCCCGATGTGCGGGTGGTTTTGGCGGTGCGTTCCGACAGACTCAGCGAACTCAACGAAATGACCACCGAAATCCCGATGATTCTGCACAACCGCTTTGAACTCAAACCCCTCAACCACCAACAAGCCAAAGCTGCCATTCTGCAACCTGCCGAAATGGGCGACAAGCGTTTTGCCACGCCTCCTTTTGACTACGATGAAGCAACCATCGAAAAAATCATCCGCAACCTCGACCCCCTCCAAAAAAACGAAATCGAAAGCTTCCAACTCCAAATCCTCTGCGGTGAAATCGAAAAACAAGTCAAAGCCAAAATTCAAATACAAGCTCAAACCCAAAATCAAAACTCCAGTACCCAATCACCAGTCCACCAATCACTAATTACCATCACTCCAGATTATCTCGGCGGCAAAGACGGAATCGCCCAAATCCTCAACAACTACTACGAAAACCGCATCGTAGAACTCGGCAGTGCATCCGACCAACAAACTGCCCGAAAGCTGATAGAAGAAGAACTGATAGCGGAAGACAAGCGGGTAGGGGTAGCAGCCGAAAAGGTGAACATCTCTCCTGAACTGCTCAACAAACTCCTTCTAAGTCGATTGATTCGGGTCAGCAATACACACTTGGGCAAAAGCTACGAAATCAGCCACGATACACTGGTCGAGCCGATATTGAAGAGCTACGAAAAGCGAAAACTGGAGGAAGAACGGCTGCAAAGAGAACGGGAACGAGTAGAAGAAAGTCGAAAAAGGCGGAAGGCATTATTTATTGGGTTCTTGGGAGGTGTGTTGTTTTTGGGAGCAGTCGCATTGGCAGGCTATGCGATTCTGCAAAAAAACGAAGCAGATACACAAAGAGAGGAAGCCAACAAACAGCGATTGGAGGCGATCGAAAAAGGAAAAATGGCAGTCATCGCTCAACAAAAGGCAGACAGTTCAACCTACAGGGCATTGGAACAGCAGGAAATAGCCGAACAAAATATATGTAGGGCAGATAGTCTGCTACTCACTGCAAAGGCGGCTCAAAATCAAGCGAATAAAGCTACGAAACAGGCAGACAAAGCCCAAGATGCGGTGGCAGTAGCGGAAAAAGACATCGAAGCGAAAAAGAAGGAAGTGGTGAAACTGATATTGGAACAGGTAGATAAACTATTTCTTCAATTGGATTATGAACAAGCCCTGCAAAAAACGAGAGAAGCAGCCGATTTGAAAGTGTTGGAGAAAGAGGTGGCTAAACGCTATATGGAATACATCTATTGGCATACAGAAACGCATCAATACGATAAAGCAAAGAAAATACTGGAATCTGCCCTTCAATTGAATCCAAATGCTCAGGTTCAAAGTCTATTGCAAAAAACGACTTCAATGAGGGGACGGAAAGCCCTGGAAGAAAGCCTGAAAGCGATGGATGGAGAACACTACCGATTTTTGGAAAAACGCTATTATCCTCACATGATTGAAGTAGATGGGGGAATTGTAGAATTAGGGGAAGGAGATAATTTTAAAGTAGAAGTCAGTGATTTTGCGATAGCCGAAACGGAAACGACGGTGTTTCAGTTTGCTTTGTATTGTCAGGCTACTTATGCTACGGATAGTTTGAAGATAGAGAGTTTTACAAAAGCTTCTTGGGGAAAGGAGGGGATTGGATTAAATCCAGTTATCTATACCAATTGGTATGATGCTGTTCAATATTGTAATTGGGTGAGTGAACAGAAGGGTAGAGGTGAAGTTTATGAGATTGATAAAGAAAACAAAGACCCGAACAATAGGAATTCTTATGATGAGATAAAATGGACAGTAGAAATGGATACTATGGTAAAAGAAGGATATCGTTTGCCAACGGAAGCAGAATGGGAATATGCAGCGAGAGGAGGGAAGCGAAAGCAAAAAACTATTTATGCTGGGGGTAATGAAATTGAAGAAGTGGGATGGTATGATGATAATAGTGGTAGTCGAACCCACCCCGTTAAAACTAAAAATTGGAATGAATTAGGGCTATATGATATGAGTGGAAATGTCTTTGAATGGTGTTTTGATTGGTATGTAACTTATCCTGCTGATACTTTGATTACAGATTACTTTGCAAATAAAAGTGGCTCGTATCGTGTTTTGCGGGGCGGTGGCTGGATCAGCAATTCGGAGTATTGTCGTGTTGCCTATCGGAATAGGATCTTTCCGTACATCAGGGACTACATCTACGGCTTCCGTTGTGCCTACAGTTTATAAGGGCTTTT
>JBGCDY010000369.1:0-7646 GCA_045105835.1 Chitinophagales bacterium | reverse complement strand
GGTTAAAATTAGAGGGAGGATTGGGCGCAAAGTCTAAGCCTTCTTCCAGTTCTATTTTTATTTGAATATTGGTAGCCACAGCAGGGCCGATATTGGGCAATCTAACTTCAAGGTCGAGTTCGTCTCCCTCGATGCCACCAGCAAGGCTCGCTCCTATAAACATGAATAAATCTGCCTCTTGCGTTACATAACCTTCTGGATTGATAATCAAAATGGCTTCGTCATCCTCATTTGCTTCGCAACAAGTGCCATTATTTGGAGTAGAATCAGAATCGTTTTGATTGGCTGCAATGACTTGGGCATAAGCAGGCAATGGTTCATTTTCACTAAGAGTAAAAATGGTCAAATCCATGCTTGCAGTTTGGTTGCTTCCCAAACTGTTGATGGTCCATTCTTGGAAGAACAAATTGAAGTTTCCTGTTGTCGCAGCACTGTTGCTGTAAGCGACCCCAGGAGCAATCGGAAATTTGATTTTCACACCCGTAGCCACCTCATTTCCCATGTTGGAAGCCGTTAAGGTGTAGGTGATTTTTTGGTAAATACTGTATTCGGTTTTGTCGGCAGTTAATGTAAGCTCTAAATCTATGGCTGCAAAGGCGGAATGGGAGAGTAAGAAAAATGATAAGAGAAATAAGTAAAACTTTTTCATGCTTATGGATTCGGTTAAATGGTTAACATTGATAATTGGGTGGGCTTAGGTAAACTAAGGAAAGTTCAAATTAAAAATTCAAATGCAAACTCAAACAAAAGCTTGTGGGGAAGCACATTGAATTAACAACTTGTATTTGAGCCTATAAACTTGCCTAAGTATTTGAAATTGAATGGGGAGAGAAAAGCTGAAAAATCTTGGTGTCTCATGACCTTCCAGCTTTGTAAAAATAAAAATCAGACCATGTTAGAATCCAAAGATAGGTCAGTTGCTTGCAGGGCGCAAAACAAAAATCGGCTTAAATTACATTTCAAAACTGCTTTTTTAGTCAAATTTGATGCTTTCACTTCCTTCAATTCACCCTTCTTTGTTCTTCATTACTACCCGTAGCCCGTTTGCTTTTCTTCAATTTATCCGAACCAAAACTATGTGTATAACTCAAACGTGCCACCGAACCATCAAACTCATACCGCCAATTGTATTGCAGATTGATGTCGGGTTCATTGTAGCCGATTTCAAAGAAACTGCCTGTATTAAAAATGTCGCTCCAATTGAAGGTCAATTTTCCTTTGTTGTTGAACAAACTTTTGCTGATGCCCGTATTGATGACAAAACGCACAGGAATTTGCCCCATTCCGTATTGAAGCTCAGAGCGATATTGTGCGCCCACTTCTAATTCCCATTTTTTGGGAAGCTGAAAACTTTGGGTGGTATTGAAGGTGAAATAGGAGTCGCTGCGTTTGTAGGTGATTCCTTCAAAAACAGGTTGGCTTTCGAGGTAATAAACACCCAAATTGTACCTGCTTTCCCACCAGTCTGTCACTGCAATGGGAAAACTACTCGTGAACCCAATCGTTTTTTGGTCTTTCATGTTTTGCACCTTGTTGATGACGATGTTTTCTTCGGCATTGATTTCGGGCTGCCCCCAAGCAAAAGAATTGTCTTCATCCGAAAATTGGAGGCTGAACATCCATCTTTTCCATTGATAATCCACTTTGACCGATTGAGTAAAAGTGGGAAGAATGGCGGGGTTGCCTGCCAAAATATTGTTGGGGGCAAAGAAGAAAAAAGCGGGAGCCATGAGATTGAAAGCAGGTCGGGTGATGCGTTTGTTGTACGAAAACTGCCACTGTTTGTCCTCACTCAGTTTTTTGGAGATGTAAATCGTGGGGAAGAAAGTGCCGTAATTTTGGATGAGTAAACTGCCTTCGGTCTCCGAACTCAAATCAGATTCAATGTACTCATAGCGCAAGCCTGCCTTGACCTGTGTGCTTTCGTTGAGGTTGAAATCTGTAGAAAGATATGCGGCTGTGATGTTTTCGTCCAATGACAAATTGGTGGTAAACAAAGGTTCGATGACCCACTCATTGTTGAGGAGATTCGATACGCTGATATCGTTATTGAAGGTCGAAAAAGTGCCTTTCAGCCCTGCTTCAATTTTTAGCTTATCGTTCAAAACAGAGGTCGTGTAATCCACTTTGGCTACCTGAAAAACGATGGGTGTTTCTTTGCGGGAAATAAACTCGGTTTCCTCTACAAAGTTTCTATTGCCGTCTTCCATTCGGTTTGAGTAGTCGGTGGGATTGTTGGCAAAATAGTAGAGATAGTCATAATCGAGGGCAAGGCTACTTTTTTCGTTGAAGCGGTGTTTGAGGTGAAAGTTGGTCATCCAGTGTGTCCAATGATTGACTTCATCGCTTTTTAGCAAGGAAAAATCGGTCAAACCATCCATTGGATTACTCGTAAAGGTTTCTGTATCAGCATCCAAAGTCCAATGACTGATATAGCCCGAAAGCCTTGTACTCACCAAGGTTTTGTCGCTGATTTGGTAATCTACGGTCAAACTTCCATTGTGCAAACCTGTGTAAGCAGGGCGATAAGAATTGATGTCCGTGCTGGTTTTGATGCCATTGAATTGAATCACTCGGTCTAAAAAAGTGTTTTCTTGTGTCCATCGGTTGTTGCTCGACACATCAGCAGACACGGTCCATTTGCCCAGTCCTGCAATGAGATTCACACTCCCCCCAAACCTTCCCCGCCTTCCATAAGCAGTGTTGAGTGAAAAACTTCCATTGTGCCCATCAGTGGTTTTTTGAAGCGTTTGGATGTTGATAATTCCTGCATTTCCTTCGGCATCAAAATTGGCAGGAGGAGTGGTGATGAGTTCAATTTTTTCGATGTTATCGGCATTCATACCCTGCAATAATTGCAGCATAGCAGCGGCCTCCATCCGATTGATTTTGCCATTAATCATCACGACGACTCCATTTTTGCCGAGCATAGAAATCTGACTATTGGAGCGATTCACTTCCACGCCAGGCGATTTTTCCAAGACCTCCAATGCTGTTGCTCCAGCTGAAGTCGCACTTTGACTGACATTCACCACCGTTCGGTCAATTTGCTGTTCAAACAAGGGCTTTTTAGCCACTACCGAAAATTCTTCCAGTAAGGT
This sequence comes from Chitinophagales bacterium, assembly GCA_045105835.1. Classification (GTDB taxonomy): domain Bacteria; phylum Bacteroidota; class Bacteroidia; order Chitinophagales; family UBA2359; genus JAUHXA01. Next base: position 4,545 of record JBGCDY010000369.1, on the reverse strand, counting down.
ATTGTTGGGCTGCAATTGAAGTGTGGGCAATTTATGATTGCCGTTTTCCAAATCAAAATCAATCTGTTCGGTGTAGTGAGTCACATAACCAATGGCAGAATATTGAAGCAAGAATTTGCCCGATTCTTTGGGGCTAATTTCAAATTCTCCTTCGCTGTTGCTGATGGTACCTTTGAGCATCGTACTGTCTGAGGCATTGAGTAGGAGGATATTGACAAACTCCATTGCAACCGTATTTTCATCTTGGACAGTTCCACTGATGTGGGAATTTTGGGCTTGGATATTTGATTGGCAAATGAAAAATAGGAGGGTAAGAAAGAGTAAAAATTGAGGCATGGTTAAAGGGTTTTGTGTAAGGAATAGAAAAGGAAAATTGCAGCCCAAGTCGCTTACTCTCAGACTGCAATGGCAACTGGTTTATGAAACTTAAAAAAGACGTTGCTACATGCAATCTAATCTCTTTCAATGGTTTATTTTCTTAAAAAGGACAAGCCGCAAGTTTTGTATTACAAACAGCATGAAAGTAGAGGTGAAATGGTTAGAGCTCTTAAATATGTTGTTCATAAGTGTTTGGGGGGCGTTGGGCATTTTTTGTGAGTTAAATGCGTTAATATTTGTTAATTTGAAGGCATTGCAAATGAAAATCGTTTTTTGGATTTGATTTTGTGCCTTATATTTTGGTTGTTTGACAAATTCTATGGAGAATCTAAAGACTACAATAGCCTGATTTCATAAAGAATAATTATTAGCAAAATAGCACTCTAATTTTCTAAAAGATAGACTATTGTAGTCTCCCTTCACGGTTTTAGTCAAAAAAACTACATTTCAATTCCCTCTATGTTACACTTTGAAAAAACATACGTTCATTGGACTGCCGAACGCATATCTCGCCATGTTTTGTATTGGTTGGGGTGGCTGTTGTTTTATGCCATTTCGAATAGCAGTTACCACGATGAAAGTTTTTTTACTTGGCTTCAAGTGGAATTGTTGGTGATGCCTGTCAAATTGCCTTATACTTACTTTGTGGCGTATTATCTGATGCCTAAATTTTTGGTCAAAAAACAGTATTGGTCTTTTTTCTTATGGTTGATTCTTTGGGGTTTGGTAAGTGGCTTGTTGATTCGAGCGATTGACTTTTATTACATTGCGGAGGCTTTGTTTGGCAACAAGTATGAATCGGCGTTTTGCAGTGCAAAAATTGCCTACAAGGTTTTGGATTTGATTTATATCGCTTCTTTGGTGCTGATTATCAAATTGGTGCAGCGAAATTTTACACAGGAAGCCACCAATCGAGATTTGATGGAACAGAAATTGGGCGCAGAACTGCAACTACTGAAAAATCAATTGCATCCTCATTTTTTCTTCAATACGCTCAACAACCTGTATGGAATGGTCTTGACGCAGGATGCCAATGCTTCGGAGTTGGTTTTGAAGTTGTCGAGCATGATGCGCTATATGCTCTACGATTGTGATGTGCCTGAGATTCCTTTGAAGAAGGAGTTGGAGCAGTTGCAGAATTACATCGAAATGGAGCAAATTAGGTATGGTGAACGCTTGGAGGTTTCGTTTGAAGTGGCAGGTGAAGTGGAGGGAAAACAGATTGCGCCTTTGTTGTTGATTGCTTTTATTGAAAATGCTTTTAAACATGGGGCTGCAAAGGCTGCAAACAAGGCTTGGATTCGCTGCAATGTTTGGCTGAATGGCAATGAACTGCATTTCAAAGTCGAAAACAGTTTGCCCTCTAAAGAGCATTTTGAGGTGGAGAGACAAGATGAAGTTTTGATTAATCCGAGTGGCATTGGCTTGACAAATGTTCGGAAGCGTTTGGATTTGTTGTATGCCAATCGCTATGAGTTGCAGGTTGACGAAGGGGATAGTTATTTGGTGGTGTTGAAGTTAGATTTGTAAATCGAAAAATAATGTTTTCCCATGAATTGTATGATAGTCGAAGATGAACAGATGGCGGTAAAGGTGCTGCAAAGTCACCTCCAAAATGTAGAAGATTTGAAGGTGGTGAGTGTTCACAACAATGCAATGGATGCCTTGATTGAGCTGCAAAACCAGCGAATTGACCTCATTTTTATAGACATACAATTGCCGAAAATGAATGGTTTGAGCCTGTTGAGAAGTTTGAGGCACCGCCCGCACGTTTTACTGACGACTGCCCATAGTGAATTTGCGGTAGAAGGTTTTGATTTGGATGTGGTAGATTATTTGTTGAAGCCCATTTCTTTGGTTCGGTTCATGCAGGCGATTGCGAAAGTGTATCGCTTGGAAAACAAACAATTGACGGTCAAACCCACGCCCATTTCTTTGGCTAAAAACCGTTCTAATTTTGCAGCTCCTTTTGTGTACATCAAGGTAGATAGGGAGTTTGTGAAAGTCTTATTGTCGGATATTTTGTACATCGAAAGCGTGAAAAACCACATTTGCATCGTTATGCAGCACAAAAAATACCTCACTTTGTTGTCTATCAGTGAAATGGAGCAAAAGCTTCCACCCCAATATTTTATCCGTGTTCACCGTTCTTATATCGTCTCTCTATCCAAAATAGACAGCTTCACCCATTCCAATCTCATTGTTCACCAGCAAATTATTCCGATTGGGCGACACTACAAACAAGCCTTATTGCAGCGATTGGAAGGAAATTTGCTATAAAATAAGTAGAGTCAAATACTTTTGAAGTTTTTTCCTGAAAAATCCCCCCACCCTCAAATTCATCTATCCAATAATATAGGAACTTCAAATGGCTCTTATCCTTATTTTGAAGCATAACTACAGACCATGAAAACTGCATCTTCCGAACTTTTCGACCTTGTTCATTCCTTGACCAGTCGTGAACGTGCCTACTTCAAACGTTTTGCGGGCATACACAAGCATTCTTCGGACAGCAATTATATGAAGCTGTTTGAGGCGATTCTCAAACAAGAAGCATACGATGAAACGGCATTGAAGGAGCAGTTCAAAAAGAACAAATTGAGCCGTTATTTTCCGAGAGCCAAAAAGTATTTGTACGATAAAATATTGGAGAGTATGCGCTTGTTTCACGCCGAAGCAAGCCTCAGTATTCAATTGAAACTGCAAATCAACAGCACAAGGTTTTTGTATAGCAAAGGGCTATTCAAACAGGCGATGAAGAAGGCACAGCAAATCAAAAAAGAGGCAGAAGAAGCAGAATATTGGGCAGAATACCTAGCTGCTTCGGAGATTGAGACGAGTATATTGTCCAGAACAGCCTACAAGGGAGTGAGCTATGAAGAGCTAAAGAAATTGGGGGAAGCTGGAATGATGGCATTGACGAAGTACAGGGAAAATTACCAGCATTATTATCTCGAAAAACAAATGGCCTATTTGTTGGGCAGAGGAGGTGTTTCTGATGAACCCGAGATTGAAGCTATTTTTCAGACCGTATTAGCTTACAATGATTTGCAAGGTGTTTCGGCTAAAATTCAACGTTTATATACCTTGGCTTTGTGTAGTGAAAACTATTCAAAGAAGTCCAAAGATGCTATTCGGTATTATGGAGAGGCGATAGATTTGATGGAGACGCATCCTGTTATTTTGGAGAAGGGAGTCGATTTGTACCTCTTTTTCGTTGGCAGGCTTTTACAATTATCTATTGATCAGTCTTCTTTTGAAACCAATCAAGTCTATCTTCAAAGGATAAAAAACAACTTACTGAACAACGATTTTTTTGATCAAAATGACAAGCAAGTTCAGTTTATCATTCGTGTTGAGTACTATTATTATAGTTTGCTTTGCCTTTTTGAGTTTGGAGAACACGAACAAACATTGCCTCTATTGGCAGAATCCCGTGAAAACTTGCAGTCTGAACTCTCCGAAATTCACCCCGCTTACCAATTGCGTTTTCCATATATCTACATGTTGATTTATTTCTTTCAAGGACAATTCGAAACGGCTTTGGAGTATGCAAATGCAGCTTTTGAGATTGACATTGAATTGCACCCCAACAAAGAAAAGGTGCGCCTGTGGCTTCTGTTTATTCATTTGGAATTGGGACATCACGATTTATTGGAACATTTGATTCGCAATACGGTACGTTTTTGGAAAAAGCAGGGATTCTATGATGAAACAAAGCAGTTTTGGGTGGAAGTGCTTCAAAAATTGCTTCGAACTACTTCTGAGCCGCAGGTTTGGCGAGAAACCTATGAAGAGTTGAAAACCCAAAATATTTGCCATCCCAATTTGAGTAGCAATCGTTGGAATGCCTATGTACTGAGTAAATTTGAAAACAAACCATTGAAGGATACTCACCGTAAATTGGTGCTTTCTCAAAAGATTCCTGTGGTTTTGTAGTGACTGGTGACTGGTGACTGGTGACTGGTGACTGGTGATGAGTGATGACGGGGGCAAATTATTAGTTATCCTTTTTTTTGTGTTCCCCTTAATAACAAAGTATTCCTACCGTTTTACCCTCAAAAAAGACCTTGTTTGTCTTTTTTCTCTTTTTCACAAAACAATGTTTAAACATTGAATGTTGCAACACTAAATAAACAAAAGAGACTATGAACCGTAAAAAATTTC
>JBGCDY010000368.1:0-4227 GCA_045105835.1 Chitinophagales bacterium | reverse complement strand
AGCTTGATACACTCCCTCTCCATACATTTGGCTCAATTGAGGCTCTGTTTCCCCCTGTATTGCAATTCCTTCTTTAAACCATTGATAAGAAAAAGCAGCATTGGTGGCTACCTTCAATACAAAATCAGCTTTACAAGGATGGGAAACTTCCGAAATACGCAAGTCGAACAGGCTGGACTCCTCTAATAACAAGTTGTCGAGAAAATAGAACAAATTGACATCACTTTGAATTTGTTGACATTCAGGTCCAATTACAATAGCGGTAATATCCTCATTAGGAGTCACTTCTATAAATGTTCTTATCCACCTATTTCCCGCATCACCCGAAACCAAGGTATCTCCCAAGTTCACCCAATCTACCCCCTTAGTTGGACAGCCAAAATCTGGATTGCCATTGCCGAAAGGGAGGTTTTCACAGTCCTTAGTACCAAAAAGAGTAATGTTGATGGGAGGAGATCGTTCTTCATTCACAAAACCCAAATCAAACTCTATTCGATAGGTAAGACCAGCCTCTAATGTGTTGGTCAAACAAGCTCCTGCATACTCCTTCCAATTTGCCTCCAATTGCCCATCTCGAACCCTTCCATCTCTAAAACCTATGATTCCCTCTCCATCGGGAAAAGGAAATGGTGGTGGAAAAGTGGGCCAACCTGTCCAATCACAAGTATGTATCAAATCCGTTGTGAGTTCGGAAACCTCTACCCAGGTGCTTGCACATATCAATTGGCTGTGACTACTTGGGCAACATTCCAAATCTTCGAAGGATGGGTTGGGAATAAATGATATGAGTTCAGTCAACTCACAAGGGCAGTCGGGGTCGTTTAAATCAATTAAATCGTCGTTGTCATCGTCTATGCCATTGTCGCATATTTCTTCCATCAAAACCATATTGGAGGTAAAATTCAAAGGCAGAAAACTCATTAAGCCTAAAGCAAATAAGCTCAAAAAAGTTTTGAAAGAATAGTTGAATAGTGCTGTTTTCATTTGATGAAGATAATGAAAAACGGTCGGTTTGAAAATTTTTATAGTCTATTAACCATCCAATAAATGCTTGTTTGAAATTATCATTAAAAAAATCTTTCACTCAAACTTTACTTTCTCTACTTCTATATTCCAATTCTCATCACTCGTCACCAAAACCAGTCTGTAAACATCCTTATTTCTTGCGCCAAAGATGATTTTGCTGGAATTTTCGACAGTAGCCTTATCAATGAGTTCTAAGTTTTGATTGATGCGAATTAAAATCACTGTAAATCAAGAAAGTCTCCAATCAATATCTAATTTGCGATAAAAAAGCGTAGCCCAAAGCCCCATCCTCTCAAAATGCCTCAATATCCACCACCTCCTTCCTCTCCGCACTTGCAATAATCGCCTGAATAATGCGAATATCCTTCATTCCCTCCAATCCTGTCGCAATGACCGCTTTCTCCTCCAATATCGCCAAGGCATCATCATCCATTTGCTTCGCTTGTTGATTAAGGATGGGTTTATTCAGCAAAATACCATCACTTCTTTTCCCTTGCACACCACTGTAAGACTGCATCGGACTCAACTCATAAGAACCTCCTTCGCAGCTCACCTTCAATAGGTTGATGTTTTCTCCCACACTCGTCTTGCCATAGCCTTTCAATCCATTCTCAAACTCCAAAACGTATTCCGTCGTTTCATCTACCTCCGTAAAACCCGCTGGACGCTCTGTATATTGGCGAGCAGAAAGTACACGTTTGGGGTAGAGATTCGTTGCATACCTCATGCCATTCACCGTATAAACGCCCATGTCATACAATGCGCCACCACCCATATTTTTTGTAGCCCTCCAACCACTTGGAACGCCCCCTCTATAACCTGCCTGACTGTCAATTCGAGTAAAAGCTCCAAAGGGTTTGCTATCGGCATAAGACATCAGCGTTTGCGTATTCGGTTCGTGCAACATTCGATAACCAATGCTCAATTTTCGCTTGTTTTTTTCGCAGGCTTCAATGATAGATTGACAGTCCGAAACAGTCATTGCCATTGGTTTTTCACACCAAACGTGTTTGCCCGCATTCGCTGCTGCAATGGCAAATCGAGGGTGAGTAGCCGTTGGAGTGACCACATACACCACATCAATCGCATCGTCATTTGCTATCTCATCGATATTGTCATAGGAATATACATGCTCATCAGGTATTTGATATTGCTTTTGCCAAACGGGAATTTTGTCGGGACTTCCTGTTATGATACCCGCCAAATAGCAGTGTTCAGTAAGCTGCAAAGCGGGAGCAAGCAAATCACTGCTGTAATAGCCCAATCCCAACAATGCCACTCCAATCTTTTTAGAAGGCGGCCTCGAATTGGGAATTGCCTTGGAGGGAGAACTACAGCCTATTGGCAACCAAAGGCTTCCTGCGGCTGCAAAGGAAAGAGAGAGAAAGTCACGGCGATGTAGGGTGTTGCGTTTTTTTTGCATGGTTTGGCTTTTCTTACAAATATAGGTCAAATCATAGAAAAGGTTACAAATATGAACCATAACAAAAAACATCACTACAAGTACTTTATAGAACCGAAAACCCACCATGCTTGTTATCAAAATAAAGTACAGAAAAACTTACTCAAAAACAATTTATAGAATCCGTAAAGCAATTTTCATATGCAATTTTCATATTAAAATTACACAATAATATTTTTTATTATCAAAAAACAAACAAATGAAAAATACATTATTCCTTGTTGCTATCTTAATGTTCAATGTCCAAGTTAAACCGCAAAATGATGCTTATCCAAAAGGTCTTTATATGAATTTCCAAGAAGTAGTGGAAAAATCACCTTCTCAGCACTATGATGTAGAGTTAGAAGAAAGGACAAAGGGAAAAATAAAAATGAATGGCGGAAATGATTATCAACTTAATACAATAACTGATAATGTCAAAAAGAAATTTCTAAAGCGTGATGTTTATGCTTACTCAGATGGAACTGATTTGTATATAAATTGCCTCAAATACGAACTTCAACTTTGGTACAGCAAAATTGAAGGAGAAAACGAAAAATACTTTCTTTTCAAGGCAGGTATTCCAATGTTCCCAAAAGACTATGGTATGAAAAATACTGATATTTCATATATGTTTGGTTTGATAGGTGCATTTAGTGCTGCCAAAAAAGCGTTAATCCGTTTGCCTTATCTACTAAATAAGGAAAGCCAAGAAGTTATTTTGGTTTCAGAAAAAAATATAACAGAGGTAATTGGCAGTTCCTTAGAATTGGCAATGGAATTTGATAAAGAAACTGAAAAAGAGGATGTTGAGGTTTTATCAAAGTATCTTCTAAAATGGATAAATGAGTAAGTTAAGAAGATAAATAGGAAGCTTTCTATGGAACTGAAAAACCACCAAATTTGTTATCAGAAAAAAGCAAAAAAGTGTTTATTGAAAAATAGTTCGCAAAACTCATCTATTTTTGAATTATTTGAACTTTGATTAGGTGAACCAGTTTTTTAAACTCTACTCTAATTGAAAAATTTATGAGTAGTAGTTTATTGTAAAATGATTGACGGAAATTTAATTTTCGGTTTGAAAAGTTCAAAAAAAGGGTCGTTTTATTAAACTCACCCCCTACCTAACATAAAACCAAATTGAGTATGAGAAAATGGAGGTTTATGTGAACTTAGAAATACTGACAGTTTTGTTAGGTTTAGGTTTTTTAGATAATTAAGAAAAAGTGGTATTGGTAATAAATATCAACTAACCTATTTAAAAAACATTTGTGATATATGTGCACCTTGGTGTACGAATATACGAGTTCGCTTCCATGAGAAAAAAATAACGAAATGAAACATCCATGACTAAATTTTAGACACAAAGAGAAATGATTAAAATTAGGTCATTGATTTTCAGTTTATTGCAAATTTTAAACAGATGAAAAAACAAACCAAAAAATATTTAATAAACGGAATTAAAATCTTATTATTATCGACCCTATTCTTTTTTGGAAACTGTAATTTTGATAATACAACTATGAGTACAATAAAAAGTAAAAACTCATTTCGAATTCCAAATTTGGAAAGAGACACTCCTGTTGTTTGGCAAATTCAAGACGAACTATATTGTTATATGTATTGGATAGGAAATTTTGAAACGAAAATTGATACTGTATTTATTGTTGACCCAGTAACCTATAATCAGACTCATGCCATTTTTAACCAAACAATAAGAGAAGGCGTTTGGTATCTAAAAGATTGTGAGGACAATATTT
>JBGCDY010000367.1:0-4091 GCA_045105835.1 Chitinophagales bacterium | reverse complement strand
GGTGTGAATGGTCAAATGTAAGTAAGAAGGCAGAAAAAGAATCTGAGGAGTGAGACTTCAATTTCCTTAGTAACGGTAAAAAAATAACCTGAACGATTTTTTAGCTAACATACCCCAACCCCTTTCAAAAGGGGAATTAAGATGTTCAAGTTATTTTTTTCTTATTCCTTAGAGTCAAAATATTAACAATCTTATTGATTGAAGCTGATTTTGCCCTACTACTTACATTTGAAGCATTCCTAAATACAACATTAAGACTTCAAGATATTTATAAAGTCTCAAAGTTAGAGAGCTAATATTAAAAAAGCCAATAAAAATAGGATTTATTTTTATTGGCTTTTGAATATCAGCACATTGTAATTTCACTTTAAGCAATCATCTTTTTTGAAGTACTAAAAAAATGAATGCCTCTCGTTTCCTCTTTAGTCACCTTATTCTTCAATGGCAGTATAAATCAACCTAAGTTTCATAGGGAAATTAGGGTGTTTAGGTCCACCAATTGCCATCCTGTTAGAAGAGGTCAAGGGATTACTTGGGAGTAAAGAGAAAGTTTGACCTGTTGGTTCATCCAAAAAACTTTGGAGTCTTTGGAGGTCAATATCTAATTTGTATTTCACTCCCATTTCTCCATTGACAGTCACTGTATCTCCTCTTAACCCTGTAGAGGAAGAAGACATTACGGTGAGCGTTTCATCTTCATTGATTAGAACCATTCCCAATGCAAATGGCGCACTAAACAAAGCGTCTCCAGGAACTTCTACCTGATAAACCTCTAATTCTGCCTTGTTAATCGCAACTTGACCCAAGACATCTTGGTTGAGAAATGGAATCTCTAAATCTACTTCTAAGCCACCCATTGCCTGGACATAAGCAATCTCTGTTTCTGAATCAAGTGCCTTATCGACTACCTCTTCAATAGGAGTATTGCTATAATCGTGTTCAAAGTGATTGATCACAGCAGTACTTAGGTTCATCATAAAATCAAGCGTTCCCAAACCTCCATCATCGTTGGTGTAATAGAGTGTCATTTTACTCTGTTCACTTATCACATCAAAAAATGAAATGGTATTGTTTGTATTCGTTGGAAGTAAGTACAAACCTTTGAAAAACTGCTGAAAACTTGCGTCGTCCTCAAAAGCAATGTCCCCAATTTGGTTCAACAAACGATTCCCCAATTCATCACTTAATCTAACTCGCAAATGAGGGAGCACCTTTTCTTGAACAGGCATTCCTAATGTATCAATACTCGTGACAATCAAATTACTGTCAGCAGGTTCGTACAAAAAATCTCTTTTTTCTCCGATAACCCTTGGACTGTAAGAAATCTCCTGATTGGAATAATACGTTTCGGTACGACTTAGTCCATCCTCCAGTTCATAGACCAACAAAGAGTTGTTGGATACGGCATTGCCATATAGAAGGGTTGTATTGTACGCAAAGGTAAGTACCAAGGAGTCAAACTCAGGCATTTCTCCAATGTTTGGATTGCTTGCACGCAATAAGAACTGAGTATATAAACCTGCATTGGCTTTCCCAAAAGTGGGGTCATTGATATTCCCAAAGAGATAAGGACGAGACCTATCAGAAGAATTGATGGAGTCAGATGAAACTGTCGCCAAAAAAAAAAAAAAGGAATCAACAATAGAGGTACTTAGTAGCTCTTCATCATCAATGATATTTAAGCCAATTGGAGTAGTTTCATTACAAGAAATGGTGCAAACAGCTGTAAACAGCACCATGCACCAAATCATCAAATATTTTTGTTTCATAAGGAACAATGTTAATTAAGAACACTACAAAATAACTTTACTTTTTTTTAACTCAATTTACCCCAAGCCCTTCCGAAAGGGGAACAAGGATTGTAAAGTTATTTTTCCGCATTCCTTATTCTTCTTCTTCAAGTAGTTGTGAATAGAATTGTTTGTGGGCTTCTTTATACTCATCTCCTTCAAAGTAATCCAAAACAGGCTTAGGAGTATCTTGCGCAATACCCTCCTGTAATGCTTTTTCGACTTCCTCGCCCAATGTAGCACTCCCTCTTACCACTGCATCTGCATAATGAATGGCTCCTTTGTGCAGACCGTTGTTATTCAAGTCCATATAAGGTGCAATATCCTTATCAGATACTTTTTTGATCATTGCTTTTTGTTTGAAAATGTCACCAAAACCATCTTCAAATGAATTTTCGTAAGCAGTATAAATGATTTTTGAGTTGGTAAACAAGGCATCATTTTTATACGCAGTTCGGATATAAAGCGGTATCAAACTTGTCATCCAACCTTGACAGTGAATAACATCGGGAGCCCATCCGAATTTTTTGACTGTTTCTATTACTCCTTTGCAGAAGAAAACCATTCGTTCTACATTGTCTTTATAGAATTTGCCATTTTTGTCATTGAAGACATATTTTCTTTTGAAAAAATCTTCATTATCCAAAAAATATACCTGCATTCTTGCTTTTGGCAAAGATGCAACTTTAATAATGAGTGGGTAATCGTCCTCATCAATAATGATATTGATACCCGATAAACGCACAACTTCGTGTAAGCGATGCCTACGCTCATTAATTGTTCCAAAACGAGGCATCAATATACGCAGTTCCATTTTTCCTTTGTTCTTCAAATACTCAGGGAGATGACGGGAGGTTTTGGCGATAGGACTATCGGGAAGATATGGAAGCATTTCTTGAGTTACAATCAATACTTTCTTGTTATTACTCATATTATATGTTGTATATTTTGATTATTTATGGAGAGTCTTCTTCGGCAGCACTTTAGAGAGGCTTAAAATTTGAGGTGCAAAATTACTAAAAAATTATAAAATTTCATAGCATTGCAGCTATTGTATTATAATGTTATTCCTATATTCGCAGTTTTATTTAATAAATTCCACGTTCCGATTGTGCATATTTTTAAAAATGTATTTGATTTACAGGCTTTTTTGAAAGGCAAAAAAATTGAAAATGAAGAAATTGGCTTCGTACCTACTATGGGGGCATTGCACGAAGGACACCTTTCTCTCATTGCTCAATCGAAAAGAGCAACAACCGTGACAGTATGTAGCATATTTGTTAACCCAACTCAGTTTGATGATCAAGGAGATTTGGACAAATACCCAAGAACAACGGAAAGAGACAGTGCTTTATTGAAGGAACATGGGTGTGATGTATTGTTTCTGCCTTCTGTCGAAGAAGTTTATCCTGAAGGTAATATACCCACAGTGGATTACGATTTTGGTTATTTGGATAAGCCAATGGAAGGGGCACATCGAGATGGACACTTTGCGGGAGTTGCACAGGTAGTGAATCGCTTATTGGAGATTGTCCAACCAGATGAATTGTTTATGGGACAAAAGGACTATCAACAATTCAAGATTATTGGCAAACTCTTAGAACTCACCAATAGTACTGTGAAATTGGTCAAATGTGACATTGTACGAGAAAAAGATGGCTTGGCAATGAGTTCTCGAAATACCCGTCTATCGCCCGAAGACCGTCAAAAATCGGTGTGGATATCCAAAACACTTCAATGGGTAAAAACCCAATATGGAGTCAGTACTCCTGCCATAATAGAAACCGCTGCAATTGAAAAATTAAACGAAATTGAAGGTTTTGATGTAGATTACCTGAAAATCGTCAATGCTCAAACCTTAGAAGAACTAAACCATTGGATAGATATAGAAGAACAGATTGTTTGCACAGCAGTTAGGGTAGGCGAAGTTCGCTTAATCGACAATATTCTGTTCTAATATTTGGCAAAGATTTTGATTGAATAAGATTACTTCGTTTTCAGAAAACAACCTTATTCGAATCTGTTTTTTGAATTTACCTTAATCTCTCATTCATACTCTTAGTCTAAAAATTGGTGTGGCTCTGTACTCTTCTTTTTTTTCAAAAAGAACCAATCAGCAGAACGTTTTACTTACTACTGTAGAGACAATTGTGTTTTGTATTGGAGAGAGTAAGGAGCTTATTATTTTAATTTCGTAATTTTGCAGTCTTATGTTTATTCAAGTATTCAAATCTAAGATTCATAGAGCATCGGTCACTCAAGCTGACCTGAACTATATTGGTAGCATTACCATTGATGAAG
>JBGCDY010000366.1:0-2908 GCA_045105835.1 Chitinophagales bacterium | reverse complement strand
CAACGCCATTGGGTTCGGTGGTCAAGGTGATTTGGTGAGGTCCAGAAAGTTCTGAATAACATTCCAATGCAGCATCGTCCAAATAGCTACATCTTTGATTGATAAAAGATTTGAGAGTCACAAGATTGTCCTGCCATTCTTCCATTGTACCGCCCCAACGCTCGATTTGACGAGGCATTTCTGGCTCAATCGTGCCAATCATTCTATCCAAAAGTGTATTCATGTTTTCGCAAGAAAAGACGGTGTTCATCAAGTCTGCATATCTAGAATAGTACAATTGTTTGAAATCTTCACTTTCTTCCAAGAGTTTGAGGAAAATCTTTTCGTGGCTTCCTACATTGCCTGTGATTCCCGACAAACCTGTGGTGTCTTGCTCTCCAAATCCTCCACCATCTAAGAAGTCATAGGCATCTTGACAATCACTTCCCCAATCATTGCAACAAGTAGGGAAAAACTCAATAATCGTCAAGAAGAAAGGATCGTCAGCAGGGTAGGGGCAACTGCCATTGAGAATGGAAGGACAATCTTCTGGATCGGTTGTACCACCATTGCCACCGCCATTTGCCAAATTGTCGTAAATCGCTTGGCAGGTTTCATCCCAATCATTTTCACAGCAAAAACCATCTTGCTCAATGGTTTGGACGAAGAGTGTATCCGTAGCAGGGTAGGGGCTGCTGCCATTCAAAATCGTTGGGCAATCTTCTGGATCTTCACCCACATTTGGATTAGCTAAGTTGTCGTAAATAGCTTGACAAGCATCATCCCAACTTTCACAACAAAGTTCGTCTGTATCGACCGTCTGTATAAACAAAGGGTCATCCGCAGGATAAGGGCTGCTGCCGTCCAGAATAGAGAGGCAATCCTCTAAGTCGAAACCGCCACCACCAAAATTGGAGAAGAAGTCGTCCATGGCTTCCGATATTTCTTCTATATCACAAGGCAAAGCATCTGCATCTGTATTCGGAACGCCCGTATAGTTGATGTAGTAGTCGAATGTAGCATCCAAATCCCATAGCATATAACCCCATTTTTTGTGGTCGCCATCGGGATTCAGGCCTCTCCACCAGCCTGTATTGTAGTTCAACCAATCAGAAGCCACCACGTTTTGATTCATTACAAAGTAGTCAATCAAGCTCAACAATTTGATGCTGTCGTCTGCCACTTGGTAATTGTCGGCACTGCTCATGTCATTGTTCAGAATAAAATCTCGTAAGTTTTCCCAGTCCTCCAATGCCTGCAATCCACCATACTCCACTTCAGTCGTTGCCCAAGTTGATAAGTACTGTATGTCGTATTTGCCTTGGTCATAATATTCATCCGTATAATCGTGGTCAACTGCTTTCTCACGCATTCCATAAACTCCCCAATATTGACCATTCAAAAACAAAATCACTCGCTCTACCGCACGTTGGTCTAAGCTCATTCCACCTTCCAATGCAAGCGACTGTACAAACTCATCTCTGACATGTGTACTTCCTTCATGTTCTTCATCGTCAATAGCAGGATAATTGTCATCACCAGAATTTCGGAACATGAACCGTTGGTATTCGTCTCGGTCAGAATAGGAAAACAAAGGTGCATCAACAGCTTTGGAGTAGCCCATCTCATCCCTCGAAATCCAGTCCAAACTGCGGTGAGGCAATACCCAAGAATCCTGACCATGACGGTTCAAACTCCCAAAAGAAGCGGCTTCTCTTTCTTTGTCCAAATTGAAGTATTCTATAGAACCAATCGGCTCCAATTCTCCTTGCCCATTTGCCAAATCTATCACGCCATCAGCTGCCACCGAAAAGACGACCAAACTGAAATCTTCGTCTATCAAATAGGTATTGAATTCCATTTTACCAGGCAAAATATCTGGGTCATTGCTAAACGCTTGTGCCTTCAATACATGAGTGGTGTCAATGGTAATTGGAGCAGTATATTCTGTAGAACTGATAGTCGGATTGGTACCATCCAATGTGTACCTCACAACAGAATTGGGTTCGTTGTTGGTGATGCTGATGGTTTGAGAGCCTGAATAATAGCCCGCCGCCAAACTGATAGAAGGTGTTGCTGTATAAGCCGATATTTGTGGTGTTCCATTGTTGGAAGTGCCATAAGTTGGAGCAGTACAGATTTTCCATTCATCGCTTCCGTCCGTTGTTCTACAATGTGAATGTTCCACCAATGTTAAGTCCAAAGGAAATTCTTCGATGACATTTCCACTCGCATTGGAGAGCAATACGATGTCTTTGCCACTCGTTTGTCCCAATTTGAAATTCGTGTGGTATTGGTCTCTAATGAAGCCATCTCTTCCCGAACAAAAGAACACCAAGAAACCGTTGGCAGGAATAACTGCACCACTTGGAATCGCCCATTTTTCGGGCTTGGATGACTTGTCTGACAAGTGCCATCCGCTGATATCGACAGGGGCATCACTCGTATTGTAGAGTTCTATCCAATCTTCCGTTTTCGCAAAATTGTCGTAGAAACCACTGAGGTTGGAAGCCGAATATTCATTGATATGCACTTGTGCATTTGCAGAACAGAGGGCAAAAAATAGCATAGCTACAATGGGTAAGTATCGTCTTTGCATAGTAAGGTATTGTTGTTTATTGTGTCTCAAAATGATGGCGAAATTTACTTTTGTCTTATTTGAGAATAAGACAAGCGAAAGGAATTGTTCCCCTATGTAGTGAGTGATTTTTCGAAAAATTAGGAGTTTTTGATTGCTTGTCAGAATACGACATCAATCGAAAGGGTTCTGAATAGGCTTACAAAAATGCCATACATTCAATGCTTAAACAAAAACATTTTGAAGCCTTTTCCATTCACTTTCCAAGACTTTATTTGGAGGCTTCAATGCTTGGGTGGCTTGTAAAATGCTTGTAGTGAGTCGTTTGTTTTTTGAAAATATTGACTGAAT
>JBGCDY010000365.1:0-3789 GCA_045105835.1 Chitinophagales bacterium | reverse complement strand
TAGATGTTTTGCAGAATGATTTGGGATATGAACTAAAAGTATCATCCATTATAGAAGAACCAACTTGTGGAACAATTACCAATATTAATCCAGATACAGGCATCATCACTTATCAAACAAACAATGATACCGAATGCAACACTGACTATTTTATTTATGAAATTACCGATTTTTGGGGAGATGTCACACAAGCCAGTGTAACTGTGTTTTTTCCCAAAGAAAACGGTGAATTGGTGGTAAAAATAGAGGAAGAATGTTCGGTAGCCGAGGAAACTGGATTCTATTTTCTCTATGTCACCATTTCGAGTGGCATTCCTCCTTTCACCATTTCGGGCAGTATCAACAAAATTTTGGAAGATTATGGACAAGAGTTTATCCTATTATTAGCAGATTCCCCTTACGAAATACAAGTAGTAGATGCGGAAGGACAGGAGTTCATCACTTCCAATAATCACCCATGCTTCAATGAAGAACTCTGTATAGACCTTCAAATCATTCCATTCTACGACTGCCTCATCACCGAAACCCAAGATTCCATCGCCCTCCTCACCTACCAACCCACAGGTGGCGACGGCAACTACACCTTCAATGGCAACACCCAAAACGATACCCTTCAAAATGGCGACATTTACCAAATTGAAGTCACTGACGGGAATGGCTGTACCGCAAGTGTTTCCGACACCATTGCTTGCCATTTCACTTCAATAGAAAATACTAATCCTTCAATACCCAGCATCCAAATCTTCCCCAACCCCAACAACGGAAACTTCACCCTATCCATCCCATTACAACAAGCAGAAGAAGTCAATATTGAAGTATTCAATGCCCTCGGACAAGCGAAACTTTGTCAACGGTCGAAGACCTTGACAACAGTTGAACGACACAACTTCAATTTGGATTTATATAGCGGCTTGTATTTCATTCGAGTGAGCGGAAAAGATTGGATTTGGACGGAGAAAATAATGGTAGAATAAATCACTGTTTTCGCTTCAACCGTTGACAAACTTTTCAAGTGTTGTCAAGGTTTTCTCTAAACTTTGACAACGGACGAAAGTCCTTGTCAACAGTTGAACGAAAACCAAGCGAAAATTTTATTCCTCAACCGAAAAAGTCAATCCAGCATTTTCCTTCAATCGCTTCAAAAGCGCATCCCCCATTGCGACCGAAGGAGTAAGCATTCCGCCCGTATCAGGCAGTCCATCCTTCGCCAAACAAATCGCACTTTCTGCCATCATTTTGGAGGTAGAGCCATAACCAGGATCCATATCACCTGTCACCTTTCCCGTAAAAGTTGAACCGTCCGCTAAGGTCGTGATGAACTTCAAATTGTAAAAACCTGCCTCTCGAACAGCTTTACTCGGTCCTTCACCAGGTTTCGGCAATACAGCATCCACTCCTTTTTTGATTAAAGAACCAGGTTTGGCAAGCATCATAATGCCCATCGCCATTGCAGTCACTGTGCCTTTGATTCTCCCACCGATTCCAGTTCCACTCATTACCGCCTCGTCATACAAAAAATCTTTTCCGTAAGCATAGCCCCTCAAAGCATTGCTTCGACGAACCACTTTGGTATTGATTCCTGCCATGATAAAAGGATAAATCCAATTTTTGCTTGCCTTGTCATAAACCACACTTTGGAGGTCACGCTTGTCGGGTCCACTTTGTTCCCCTTCGGGATTCAAGCCATAAGGATTGGTAAGAATCTTGAAAATACTTTTGTCTTTTTGGGCTTCTGCCATCACATTGCCAAGGCTGGCATACGTACCTCCACTCATTTCTCCTTTGAAGGCTCTGACCCGCATTTGAATCTGTTTTGCAGGTTTTCCCGTTCTATTTTTCGCTGCCTTTTGCATAAAATAAACGCCCATATCGGAAGGAATGGAATCGAAGCCACAAGTGTGTACAATCTTCGTTCCGTTGGCTTTGGCAGCTTCATGGTGTTGGTCAATCATGCGGCGCATCCACTGCACTTCTCCCGCCAAATCACAATAATGCGTTTTGTGGGCAATACAAACAGCCACCAATTTAGAACCGTATTTGGCATAAGGTCCCACGGTGGTACACACGACTTTTGTGCTTTCGACCATGGCATTGAGGCTTACCTCGTCTTGGCTGTCTGCAATCACCAAAGGAACAGAATCATCCGCAACTTCGGCTCTCACCTTCTCCAATTTGGTTTGGCTTCTACCGCCCATCGCCCATTTTAGCGAATCGCCCACACCATAGTTTTTGAAGAGATACTCTGCGACCAGTCTTCCCGTAAAACCCGATGCTCCCCATACAACGATGTCAAATTTTCTTGAGTGGCTCATGTATATTTTTTGGTTTATTTTGAAAAGTAAGGTTTGAAGTTAGCGAAAGTTTTTGGTTCTTTGAAGAAAAAGTTCTTGACGGCTTTTTGAGTTTCTTTTTCACTTCAAAAACAAATTCAAATTATGGTCAAAGAACCAGCATTCAAAATCCGCATCCACACCAATATCTTTGTATATTGGAGTAAGCCTGCAATTCAAAATATTTTCATCAAAAAAAATACTTCAAACATACGCTACAACTATGACCATCAAACCCTTCAAACTCGAACGATACTACACACTCTATGAATTTTCTTCGGACTATTCGCTCTGCAATTCTGACTGCGAAGCCATGACCATCAAAGATTTGTTGGCTTTGGAAGAAGGAGCTACCGATAGGTTTCACAATTTATGGCTTGGATACACCGAAACAAAAGGACATCCTGCTTTGAGGCGAGATATTTCGGCTATTTACCACAACATACAGTCAGAAAATTTATTGGTGTGTTCGGGAGCGCAAGAACCCATTTTTTTGTTTTCGCAAGGAATGCTCAGTGCAGGCGATGAAGTAATTGTGCAATCTCCTTGTTATCAATCATTGCAGTCTATCCCCGAAAGTTTGGGCTGCAAAGTATTGAATTGGGAGGTGCGGTATGAAGGCAACAAACCTACCTTAGACCTTTCTGAATTGGAGGATATGGTTACCAATAAAACCAAAATTCTCTACTTAAATTCGCCACACAACCCGACAGGTTTTCACTTCTCCAAAGAAGAACAATCCGCTATTGTCGAAATTGCCAGAAAACATGGAATCATTGTTTTTTGTGATGAAGTCTATCGAGAAATAGAGCATGCGCCTCAATATGCCATTCCTGCATTTGCAGATGCCTATGAAAATGGTGTTTCGGTGGGTGTGATGTCAAAAGCTTATGGTTTGCCAGGTCTCAGGATTGGTTGGCTGGCAAGTAAAAACCATGAAATATTGGAGAAAGCTGCCGTATTGAAGGAGTACACGACTATCTGCAATGCTGCACCGAGTGAATTTTTGGCAGGTGTAGCCCTTCGCAATAGACAAACTATTTTGGGTAGGAATCTTGAAATCATCAAAGAAAACTTAGCCCTCTATGAGGTTTTTTTCAACAAATACCCCCACTTTTTTTCGTGGTGGAAACCCAATGCGAGACCTATTGCATTCGTTAAAATGAACTTTGCATCCGATGATATGGCATTTGCAGAGCGGTTGTTGAAGGAGAAAAAACTGCTTTTATTGCCAGGTGGTATTTACGATTATCCAGGTTTCTTTAGAGTTGGTTTTGGTCGAAAGCAGATTCCAAAGGCATTGGAGATTTTTGAAGAGTTTGTGGTGGAGAATTTAATCAAAAAATAAATTCGGTCTAAATTACTCGAGTCACTAAATACCGTGTAAAATAAATTTATTAACACTTATCCATGACCAAAATCATCAAATTCCTCCCCCTAAATCCCCCTCCAAAGGGGG
>JBGCDY010000364.1:0-12353 GCA_045105835.1 Chitinophagales bacterium | reverse complement strand
ACCCAACCCAAGACACAACTACGAAAAGGAAGGCATTTTTGATTTTATATTTATCGCCTGCAATGCTTTCGGTTGTGACACACTGACCAAAACCGCTTTTATTGAAGTGAATAAGGAATTGGCTGAATGCCAAAATTTGAGAGTGCCACTCAATGGCAAAAAAGAAATAAACGATTGTTTTGGAACTGTTTATGACAATGGAGGCGCATCGAGTAATTACAGCAACAATGCCAATGGAACATTGGTCATCGCTCCACCCAATGCCAAACGTTTGGGCTTCACCATCGAAAGATTCACGACCGAAATCAAGGACGACTTGCTATTGATTTACGATGGGACGAGTGTAAATGCCCCCTTATTGTTGAGTGAATCTGGAAAAAACGCCCCCCAAGACACGATATGGGCAGAAAGTGGTGCCCTTACGCTCTATTTTCGCAGCAATGATAGCACCGTGAGCGGAGGCTTCGAAATCGACTATTTTTCCGTTCCAACACCCATAAGTCCGACAGCAGATTTTTCTTGGACTACTTCAAATGCGCCTTTGGGCGTTCCTATCAGCTTCCAAAATCAAAGCAGTGAAAGCAATCAGTGGTTTTGGGATTTTGGCGATGGCAACACTTCCACACTTGAAAAACCCGTCCATGTTTTCAAGGAAAATGGGGAATATGAAGTTTCTTTGATTACCCAAAATTGCTATGCCGCCGATAGCACCGACCAAATTATCAGCATCCAATCCAACCCAACATTGGAGGTCAATCCAGAAAGTATAGAAGTGACTTTGGTGGCTGGAGAGAACGAAACCCAAACGGTCAATCTGTCCAATATTGGAGTGGGGGAATTGTATTTTGGAATTCAAACAAACGCTTTTGAAGCAGATACACTAATCGAAAAATACTACACAGATTTGGGCTCAGAAATCTATTTCTTTGAAGATGTGCGACCTTTTGACAAATTTCGCTTGGAAGTGACCATCAATGGAGACTTCAACGACACAGCCGAATTTATGTGGTTGCAGGTCGAAGACGAGGAGTATTTATCTGTAGGAATCAACAGCGAAAGCGCACCCAATGGAACTGATATTTTGGTCAGTTTTCCCTTCGATATAGACCTCGAAAAAGCGGAAAAATGGTTGGATGACGAACAGTTGAAGGTCAAAATAGGTCGGGGAAGCAATGTGGGGTTGAACCAAGGAGGGAAAAATTATTACCAAATTCGTTTGGTGGCTGACCACGCCAATTGGCTGCAAATACCCACAAAAAATGGAGTCATCGAAGCCAACGAACAGAGTTCTATTCAAGCCAAATTTGATGCAAGCGATTTATGGGCAGGAACTTACTTCAATGAATTGCGGATTGTGAACAATGAAGCCGAAAATTCAGTCAAAACCATTCCTTGTACCTTGAATGTATTGCCGCATCCTTTGGCGGACTTCAAAAAGGTGACAGGAACTTCTTGTGATGGTAAGATTGAATTCAAGGACAAGAGCATCAACGAACCTGACAGTTGGCTTTGGGATTTTGGGGATGGCAATACTTCAACAGAACAAAACCCCACGCATCAATACACCGAAAGTGCCTACTACAATGTGTCTTTAAAAGCTTGTAAAGGAACTGCCTGCAATGAAATTAGCAAGCCCATCTTGCTCGCACCCATCGCAGATTTCAACGTTTCTTCCAATATTTTCCCACAAAACATCCCCATAAGCTTTGCTAATCTGAGTCAAGGAGGAACGGGCTATGCATGGGACTTTGGGGACGGCAATACATCCACCGAAAGAAACCCACAACACAGCTACGAAGGAGCAGGAACCTACGAAATTCAACTAATTACTTCCAATTGTTTCAGCTCAGATACCAGCACAAAAATCATCCAAATTGAAGCGAGTCCACAAGCCTTGATTTCTACCGAACTTTTGGAGCTTACCTTACAGGCTGGTACTCAAACACTGCAAAACATTCCGATTCAAAATATAGGAGCTGGAACTTTGGAGTATGAAGCCATGCTCCAAACGGTCTTTGAAGAAAGCACTGCAACTTTTGATGAAGCGGGAGACCAAACAACGCATACTTTTGAAGGTGTGGTAGCAAGTGATGGGCTTCAATTGAAGATTACCTTGAACGGAGATTTTGACGAAGCAGAAGAACGGGTTTGGGTGCGATTGGACGGCGAAGGCATGGGCTATGTTTTGGATAAAAACGTGGATTCCGCAGAAGACCAAACCTATGTGATGAATTTGTCTCCTTCTATTTACCAACATTTATTGGCAGATGGAACGCTGAAAGTGGAGCTGCAAAACAGCAATGAAGTGGAAGTGAGGTCAGACCGAGCCAATACGCACAGCGTCGAACTAACTGCTTTTGGAGTGCCGTGGTTGTCTCTTTTGGACGAAAACGAAACGATTGAAGCCAATCAAACGGAAGAACTAAGACTGGAATTTGATGCAAGCGAAATGAATGCAGGGATTTATGAATTTCCCCTTCAAATCAAAACCAATGAATCCGCAGACTTCAATTATGTAATTCCTACAAGGTTGAAGGTGATTGGTGTAGGTTTTATGGTTTTTTCTGCCAATACGATTGATTTTGGCGAGGTTCGGATAGGAGAGAGTGGCAGTCAAACATTGACCTTTTTCAATGGTGGTACAGACACTTTGTTTGTCAATGAAATAAAATTGGATAATCCTGTCTTTTCGATAGATGTGAATGAATTGACATTGCTACCTAAAATGAGCCATGATGCTACATTGGCTTTTTCGCCCACTTCAATGGGGGATTATGAGGCGGATTTGACGGTCAAAAGTTTGTTTGAAGACCATAAATTGAATTTGTTGGGGAATGCGGTTGGTGCGCCCAAAATTTCGGTGACACCTGATTCTCTCTGGGTAGCATTACCGATTGGAGAGCAGACGACCAAACCTTTGACGGTTTCAAATATCGGAACATACAACTTGATTTTTGAAGCCGAAAATGCCACCTTCACCCGCTTTGACAGCTTGGCAACGGAAGATATTCTGCAAATCGCAGATACCACGATTCACATTTTTGAAAACCTGCAAATGACGGATTCCCTTCAATTGGTATTTGAAATGTACGGAGACTACAATGAATCAGATGAATTTGTGGAGGTCTATTTGAATGGACAATGGACTGCAACATTTGGTGTAGAGAATCCCGATACTTCGTTTTTGGTGAGAGATAGTTTGGCGTTTTCGTGGATGGATTTGGCAGAAATTTTGGAAGAAGGAAAATTAGAGGTGATGTTGGTCAATTCGGAGGAGGTCAATACGGGTTTTACACTCAGTGAAAGACACGATGTTCGATTGAAAACCTTTGACAATATTTGGTTAAATGTAGCACAAGAACCTGCTCTTGTACCAAACAATGAGGCGAAAATTATAGACGTATTGTTTGATGCCCAAAACTTAGAATTGGGTACGTATTACCAAGACATTCAGATTTTTGCAGACGATTCCGAAAATGCGGAAGTGATTGTTCCGACTACGCTTGTGGTGTTTGAAAATGTGGCAGCAGCTTTTGAAGTCGGCTTTGAAGGTGTGTGTGACGGAAGGGTACAGTTTCAAGATTTGAGCAGTGAAAATACGGTGGAATGGCATTGGGATTTTGGAGACGAGACGACTTCAATGGAGCAAAATCCAGCGCATGACTACGAGCTACCAGGCGTGTATGAAGTGCAGTTGGTGGCGGCTCATGAATTTGGGAGTGATACCTCTTATTTGGAGGTGACGGTTGATTTTACCATTGCAGATTTTGAAGTACCCAACTTGGTTTTCTTGGATGAAACGATAGAGTTGTTCAACAACAGTTTGGGGGCAATTTCGGCTTTCTGGGATTTTGGGGATGGCAATGTTTCGACGATGTATCAACCTGCCTATGAATACGATTCGATAGGTACTTTTACCCTTCAACTCGTTACTGAAAGTGCCAATGGCTGTGTGGATACCCTTCAAAAAGAGGTGCTCGTTTTGTTTGAGGTGGGCATTGAAGATTGGACGGTTTTACCCGATTGGCTTCAAATTTATCCCAATCCCGTTGCTCAGCTTTTGAAGGTCGTGGTGAATAAGACGAACTTACAAGGTGTGGAAATTCAATTGTTTAGTTCTTTGGGGCAATTGGTTCGGCAGCTTCGTTTTGAAGGAAAAGAACAAGAAATTGATGTGCAAGATTTGCCAAGTGGCGTGTATTATTTGGATTTGCAAACAGCTGATTTTAGAGGTGTTCATAAGATTGTGGTGGAATAGCCTGTGAGAATTGATAGAGCGTGTTTCAAACATTTTTTCGGTAACGGCGGCTTTAGTCGCTGCAAATAGAGTGTGAAAAGGTTTGAACTGAAAAATAGCCAATTGAAATTCGTTTCAAGAGGGAGAAATCTCGTAGAATGTGTCAGCGACTAAAGTCGCCGTTACATAGTTATCTGTCCTAAATGAGCCTACAACTGAGAAAGAATGTACTCCAAACCTTCTTGAAAATTGTTGTGCATCTCTTCCACTTGCGAAATCATCATCACCGCAGAATTGGCATCTATGATTTGTTCTTCTTCTGTATGAACAATGACATAAAGCATCTGCTCCGCAATCATGTCTAAGTTGTGGAGTTGATTCAACACATTCAAATCCACATCTGCAATATCGGTGAGGGTTTTATCGATTTCTTTGATGCCTTTTTTTACACTCAATCTAAAATTTACCAATTTGGTCAGTAAGCGCAAAACAGGCAAAGACAACTTTTGTTTAGACCATGTTTTTTCCATCTTTTTTGCCAGCTTGTTGAATGCCTTTTCAAAGTTGGTTTCCTGTTTGGCATTGTAAAAAGGCTGTTCCTCTCCAAAAATGATGTGCATCACCTCTTCTTTATCAATAGCTTGATTTTTATGCAATTGTAGGGTGAGTTTTGCAGCGACAAAAGTCTCAGAATAACTGTTCTCCAATTCATCAAAAATACCATCCATGTCCTTTGCCTTGCCCATGGTTTTTTCCTCAGGATTCGCTATTTTTATCATGTTTTCTGCCATTAATTGTTCTTCATAATTGTGGTAATGAACAAAGGAATAGCTTGCCATGGTGTGTAGCGTGAACTCTTCGTGTTGGCTAATGAATGGCCCCAAAGGGCTACCTACTTCGGTCAATTCTTTTGAATCAAACAAGGCATGAGCCCAAAACAAAGCAAGGTCAACAGGGATGGGTTCTGGATACCAATTCAAAATATCTTCGAATGCTTCTGTTAGCCGCTTGTCTTTGTGTTGGGTAATAAAAGTCTGTTCTGCCAAATGGCGAGCAGATAGTTTTTTGATACCAAAGATGTGCTTGGTATAGTCAATAGGAGTGACCAAGAGCATATCTTTTGCCTCAAAATGCTGGGCGTTCATCCAGTCCTTCAAATCGTAATACTCCGTTTCGACCTCCTCAAGACTGATGATATTTGGTTGATTCACCGAATAAGGCGGCAACATCGAAACGTATTGGTATATTTCTGTCAAAGGAAGGCTGTCCTTCTTGAGCTTGAAAAGCTTGCCTTCTGCATCTTGGATTTGTAGGGCAGAAAGCGGAATTTCTGGATGAATAAAAGGAGAAAAACGATGCCCTACATACAGCCTTTTATCTTCAAACTCTTCTTGGGTCAAGCTGATTTTGAAGGAAGTATCATGAAAAAACTGCTCTCTATAAACCACTTTTTCATCATTCCAATTGATGGCGATGTCGATAATGGAATTTTCTGCCAAATATTCATCAAGTAAGTCTTCGAGTTCACTTGCTCTGTATTTTTTTGAAGTGAGGGCATTTATTTCAGCATACACTTTTTTCAGATGGATGACACTTCTGGTCGAAAAAACTTGTTTGATTGCATTCTTCAGTTTCATAGGAAAATGATTGAGTTGAAATCAAAATTAAACATTATTTAATACAAATCCTTGCGCCAATTTGTGTTTCGATTCTGCTTTTTTTCGGCATGCAATTTTTTCTTTTTCAAACGGGAAGCATGGTAAGCCTTAGAAGGTTTACGTATTTTTCGTCTTTTGCGAACAGTCAGTGCTGCTGCAATAATGGCTTGAAATCGCTTAACTGCAATTTTTTGATTCATCATTGCAGAGCGTTCATCCTGCACTGCAATGCGAAAAATGCCCTCTTTGCTGATGCGATTTTGCAGTCGACTTAGCAAAAGCTGCTTTTGTCGTTGGCTAAGAAGCTGAGAATTTATCACATCAAAATTTAGCTCTACCTTTGTAGAAACCTTGTTGACATGTTGTCCACCTTTGCCACTGCTGCGGACATTTCGGAAGTTCAATTCGGAACTTAAATCTATATTGTTCATGATTTTTTGTAAAATTAAATCGAAAATGACCATTCAAAACGGCTGATTTTCTTTGGTTTTCGGAATCTTCAAATCAAAAATAATCTTCAATGAAAAAGATACTCATTTTTGGCGGGACTCAATTCATTGGCCGCCGATTGGTAGAAATGCTACTCGAAACGGAAGCGTATGAACTAACTCTATTCAATAGAGGTAAAAGTATGCCCAATTTGTTCCCCAATGTGAAAAAAATATTGGGAAATCGTAGAAACGAGGACATCGAACAGCTCAAAGAAGGAGATTGGGATGTGGTGATTGACGTGTCGAGCTATCACCCTGAGCCTTTGCAGAGAGCCGTAGATATACTGAAAAACAAGGTAAAACGCTATGTGTATATTTCTACCATATCGGTTTATGACGACGAGGCTTGTCAAAACCAACTCATCACCGAAGCCACCAAATTAAAATCCTATACTGAAGAGGATAAAACAGCCGAAAACATCACTGGTCAAAATTATGGACCAAAGAAAGTGGCTTGTGAAGAAATCTTGCAGAATACTCCCGAATTGGATAGCATCATTTTGCGCCCCTCTGTGGTGTATGGCAAATACGACCCTTTTGACCGTCACTACTATTGGCTGTACCGCATCCAACACCAAGACAAAATTTTGCTTCCTGAAAATGGAAAAGCACGATTGACTTTTACTTTTGTGGATGATTTGGTGAAAAGTGTCATCGCTGCAATTGAAGTCGAAAAACACCGTGAGATTTACAATATCACGACACATCCTGTTTTATCTTTGAAGGAAATCACTGCTGCAATGGCAAAGGTTTTGGAGAAAGAACCAGAATGGATTGACAAGGAATCGGATTGGTTGTTGTCCAAAGAAGTGGGGCAATGGTCGGGCGTTTCTTTTTGGACGAGTGAAGATATGTTGATGGTGGGCAATGAAAAAATCACAAAAGACTTCAACCTGCAATTCGATGACCTATCTACTTCTTTCCAAAAAACGATTGCTTACTACGAAAGTTTGAATTGGCCCAAGCCTCGGTATGGAGTGAGTATTGAAGCCGAAAAGGAGTTGATTTCATAGAGAATCTTTGATGTTGTGATGGAGGAAGGTATTTGATTTTTTGCCCTTACGAATTGTTTTCCCAAAATACTTTGTAACCAAATACACTTCTTTAGCGACTTACCCAAAAGGAAACACCTCTTCCATACGGTATAGGTGTTTCTCCAAAATTGTTGCCACTGTTTATGGCTAAAATAATGCAAAGTAAAACCACTGCAATGAAAAAAGGACTTTTACGTATCTCTTTATTTGGATTTTTTCTATTCGGACTTTTTGGAGCCTACAAATATTACGGGCATTATCAAGAGCAACAAAAAAGAGCTGTTTACTATGAAAATCTGGTAGATACCTCTTCTCCAACGGTTACGGTACTGCGAGACTCTATATTGATTGGCTATCAGAATGAAAAGCGTACCATTCATATCTATGTACCTCCAAACTATGCTAAAGATTCCGTGACTCGGTATCCTGTGATGTATTTTTTGGATGGAGAATCCTCCTACAATGACCTCGAAAACATGGGCCCTGAGTGGCAGATTGACGAGGTAATCAATGCGGCTTCTGCAAGTGGTCAACAAACAGCCATAGTAGTGGGAATCAACCAAGCAGAGGATAGGGATGCGGAATATACTCCCTTTGTGAATGAGGACAATCCAGATGCACATGGGGCTGAATTTGCCAAATGGGTGACAACAGATCTCAAGAACTGGATTGACTCCAATTACCGCACAAAACAAGAAGCCACAGCAACTACCATTGGGGGAGTTTCACGCAGTGGTATGATGGCTTATTATATGTTGATGGCACATCCCAAAGTATTTGGCAATGCAGTCATTCAGTCACCTGCTATGTGGGTGGACTACGAACGTCTCATAGGCATGAATCTATCCGATGCACAATTGGAGGATAAGAAAGTATTCGTCAGCGTGGGACAATACGAAGGTCAAGTCATGATTCCTCATGCGGAGGCGATCTACGAAAAATTCAAAGCTCAAGGCCTAAGTGAAGATAAACTGCGATTTGAAATGATACCCGATGAAGGACATTGGCATGTGACCTGGCGCAAATCTTTTGCTTTGGCGTACCCTTGGTTGATGAAGTAACGAGTATTCGTTTTTGATTTTATTCCACCTACATCAATACCCCATCTTTCGCTTTAATTGAAGGCGGCAAATCCGTTTCTTTCAGCATTTCTCTGAGGTCTATTTCGATTACCCTACACAGCGACAGCATGGGAATATCGTTTGCCATACCTTGAAAAGGGTTTTCAGAATAATCACCGACAACTTCCATCATCACATATACCCAACCAATCAAAACAGCAATGGGAACTGCCATCCAAATACCCCATTCTCCTAATTTCATCAAATCGGGAATCATACTGAAAGGCAACAAAGCAATAAAAATCCCTACAAAATAGCGGCTCATATTGGCGTATTGACGAGGTAGTGGAAACTTCTTGATTCGTTCGTTTTTACCTTGCAGGGTATAGAAACTTTTCAACAAATTCGCCAATTCCATGTGTCGGAAGTCATCAATCAAGCCCTGTTCACGCAAACCTTGTAAATCCCTCGATTGCTCATTGATGATTTGGGTAGCCGTATTTACGTGGTTAATCAAGCGGTCGTGTTCACCTTCAGGCAAAAATTGTTTTAGTTCAGTTCTCGTCACATCATCGTCTATCAATCCAATCCCAAAGTTTTTTTGGTAGTATTCAGCCGTTCGACCAACATGCCCGCCTTGACTGATGTGTTCCCAAGGAGTCGGAACCAAAAGTTGACTTCGGTGGGCATACAACCAAGCAATGTGTCGGTAAATCAGCCTTTTTTTGGTGTCGTAGATTACTTCATCCGAGGCTTTGTTGTTTGCAAATAGGTTTGTGATAAATCCATCCACCATCATCCCCCAAGAACGGCTATCATTGATGATTCCTCCCCAGATTTTGCGGGCTTCCCACATCCTATCATAGGATTGGTTGTTTTTGAAACCCACATAAAAAGCAACCGCTGTACCAATGACAGATATGGGCAGCCACGGAATACCCATATTCAATATATTGAAGTGGTACAAAGCCGCTACTGCCGACATAAAGGCTGACAACCAAACAATGTGAGGCCCTGTCCACTTGATTACCTTTATTATACTGATTTCTCTGTTAACTAACATATTGATTGTAGAAATTTAGAAAGGAGGAAAACAAGTTCTAAATATAGCCTTTCAAAAGCTATATTTCAAAGTTAGCCCAAAGAAAACGGAAGCTCTGTCAAGCGTTTTCCTGTCAAGCGTCGCACCGCATTGCCAATCGCAGCACCAATCGGCCCCAAAGGTGGTTCCCCTACAGGTCCTGCAAAATCAACTCCCTCAATCAGTGTAATATCAATTTCTTTGGGTGCATCCTTCATCAATGCCATTTGATAAGACCCATAAATGGTTGGGAACAATTGGTTGTCCTTTAAATCCATTTTTTCAAACATAGAAGCACTCATTCCCATAATAATACACCCTTCGACTTGCGCTTTCACTTGATCTGGATTCACTGCAATCCCACAATCAAAAGCAGTCGTCACCTTATGCACTTTGATTTCGTTGCCCACAATTGACACCTCTACAACATGCGCACAAGGCGAACCCGCATCCGTTGAAGCCGCAAAGCCCATCGCCCTACCATTGACAGGTTTGTCTGAATACCCTGCTTTCTCTGCACAAGTCTTAATGACATTTTTCAAGCGAGTTCCCGCCTCACCCTCTTCGATATAAGCCAGTCTGAAATCAATAGGATTTTTGCCCGCCTTCAATGCCAATTCATCCACAAAACTCTCAATCGCAAAAGTATTCGCCAACAAACCCAAACTTCTCCACCAGCTTGTCGCAAAAGGTAATTCCACATGCCAAGCCTCTGTTCGGATATTCGGAATCTTTCGATATTGTATGGTTCCTCCCCTAATCGCTCCAATATCTGCTCCCAAAATCGGTCTTACAAACCCAGGCATTATGGCAGAATTGAAGGCTACATCTCCACTCGAAAAGCTGTGCTCCATCGCTTCAATATTTCCATTCGCATCCAATTTACCTCTCATGATGTGGTGTGTTGGAGGTCGAAAAGTATCGTTTTGAAACTCTTGTTTTCTATCGAAAAAACTCTTAACAGGGCGACCAACAGCTTTAGACATTACAGCCGCCTGAATAGCATTTGGCGTATGCAGCCTTCTACCAAAACCACCACCCAAGTATTGGGGAATAATGTTTACATCTGACTTGTCCATCCCCAACCTAGCTGAGACTTCATTGAGTGTCACCGCTGGAACTTGTGTTGAGAGCCAAACCGTTGCCTTTCCATCTTTGACCAAGGCAGTCGCACCATTCGGTTCAATTTGTGCATGTGCGCCTATTGGAGTGGCAAATTCCATAGTGAAAAAGTCATCGCTTTCTTTTGCACCATCCAGCACACCTTTTGCATCCCCCTCTTTCTGAATCACATTCAAATCTCCCATTCCAACTTTGGTAGCTGCAATGATATCCTCTAAATTCCAATTCTTATTGATAGTCCATTCGACCTTCAAGGCTTTTCTTGCATTTTCCGCCTCTATATGGCTCTCTGCAATCACCCCAACAAAATCATCTTCTTTAACGACTTTCACCACGCCAGGCATTTTTTCGGTAGCAGCACTGTCACAGCTTTTCAGCTTTGAATCTATTCTGTCAGGTCTCACCACAGAAGCATGCAGCATATCAGGTACCTCCACATCCATTCCAAACATAGGAGTTCCTACCACTTTGTCGTATAAGTCAACTCTTGGAATAGGTTTGCCTACATATTTGAAGTCTTTTTTGGCTTTCAATACAGGCGTATCGGGAAATTCCCATTCGGTTACATCTTTGACGATTTCTCCGTAGGTAAGTGATTTTCCACCACCAGACACAACTCCATTTTCGACCGTCAAATCAGAAATTGCAAGCCCCAATTTCTCTGCTGCTTTGCCCTTCAGCATCTCTCTCATTGTAGCCGCCATTTCTCTGACAGGCTGCCACAAAGAAGCAATCGACAGACTTCCACCTGTACTCATGCCATCAATATTCCCCGTAGCTGTTTCAGCGTGAACCACCTTGATTCTACCTACTGCCACCTCCAATTCTTCCGCAGCCAACTGAGCCAAACCCGTAAATGTGCCTTGTCCCATTTCGACCTTTGTGCTGTGCAGAATTACCTCATTTTGAGGAGTGATTTGAAACCACAGGTTCGGGATTAAATCTCCTTGATAAGGCGTTACCGCAGATTCTGCCATCTCCAATACAGACCTTCGCCAGCTATGACGGGTGAGGTAGACTCCTCCAACCATCAAGCCAATACCTACAGCTGAATATTTGAGAAATTTTCTTCTTTTGATGCCTTTGTTTTTTGTTTCTGACATGATTTTAGATTTTTGAAGGATTAGGAATTAGCGTTTTTGATTTCGGCAGCTCGGTGAATGGCTTTTCGCATACGATAATAAGTTGCACAGCGGCAAACATTGACGATGTTGTTGTCAATATCTTCGTCCGTTGGATTGGGTATTTTCTCCAACATCGCAGCCGTTGCCATCATAAAACCTGGCTGACAATATCCACATTGTGGTACAATTTCCTCTATCCATGCCTGCTGGACAGGGTGTAAATTGTCTCCTTCTGATAGCCCTTCAATGGTGGTAACTTCCTTCCCCTCAGCGAATTTGATGGGGTAAGAACAAGAACGAACGGCTTCACCATCGACATGCAAGGTGCAAGCTCCACAAGCTGCTTTTCCACAGCCAAACTTTGTTCCCTTCAAGTCGAGTACGTCCCGAACGACCCAAAGTAAGGGCGTATGTTCCTCTACATCTACCGTTTGGGATTTTCCATTTATATTGAATGATCATTTCATTCTACAATAGTACGTGCAAAATTAGGATGAGAAAAACTTAGAAAAAGTCAAAAAAAGGTCGTAAAGTTAAGTTCTGAC
>JBGCDY010000363.1:0-4494 GCA_045105835.1 Chitinophagales bacterium | reverse complement strand
TTACTGACTTGGTTGTTGGACAAAGAAAGCACCCTTAAGTAGGCGAGGGAATCTAATCCCTGAATTTTGTTTATTTGGTTGTTGGATAAAGAAAGTTCCCTCAAATGGGTTAGGGAGTCTAAACCCTGAATTTTGTTTATTTGGTTGTTAGACAAAGAAAGTTCCCTCAAATGAGTTAGGTAGCCTAAACCTTGAATTTTGTTTATTTGGTTGTGGTGTAGGTAAAGTCCCGTTAAATTGGAGGAGAGATTTAAGCCTTTAATTTCGTTTATTTGGTTAGTGTGTAAATAAAACTGTCTCAAATTGGTAAGGAGTTGTAAGCTTTGAATTTTGTTTATTTGGTTATTAGATAAAGAAAGTGTGTGCAAATTAGTCAAGGAATCTAAACCCTTAATTTCGCTAATTTTGTTATTTTGTAATGAAAGCGTCCTCAAATTGGTCAGGGAATCTAAACCCTTAATTTCACTGATTTTGTTGTTCTCTAAAGAAAGCGTCCTCAAATTGGTGAGTTCCCCAACTTCAATAGGTATTTCTTTTAAATCCAAACGAGATAAATCAAGTTCTATGACTTTGTTTTTCTTTGTTTCTTGTATTCTCTCTAAGGCTATTTCCAAAGACATAATTGAAGTATTGATGAGCAATTTTTCAAGATACAAAAGGGGTTTTGGAATGGCAATATTTGGAGGGTTTTTAGCTTCAAAAAGGCACTTGCCTTATCTTATTCAATTTCAATCCTGCTGTCATTTCTTATGATTTTTACTTGTTGAACCTGTAAGATTCCCCCTCAATTCGGTTAGTAAAACGCCTCTTCATGGTTTACATTTGTAAGCATGAGTGAAGCCCTGAAGAAAAGTTTGCATACGGTCTATATAGGCAGCATGACGCTTATCGTCATAGCGACAACGGTTTATCTAAGTTATGTAGGCTATACCTATTACGCTACCCCCTTAGAAGAACGATTTTATTCCCCCAACCACGATTGGTTCAAACCCAGTGGTGCGTATGGGCATGGCTTGGGTATTGTCGGCACCTTGATGATATTGTTTGGAGTGGTGATTTACATCCTCCGAAAACGCTACAACCTCTTTTCCAGTTTTATCCGACTCAAATACCTATTGGAGTTCCACATTTTCTTGTGCCTTTTGGGCCCTATTTTGGTGCTTTTCCATACGGCATTTAAGTTTGGAGGAATTGTGTCGATTGCCTTTTGGAGCATGGTGGCAGTAGTGGCGAGCGGTTTTATTGGTCGGTTTATTTATGTCCAAATTCCCCACAATGTCGAAGGAAAAGAATTGACATTGGAGGAAGTCAAAAAGATGAAGGACAATTTGCAGAACGCCTTGGTGGGAGACTTCAAATTGGATGATGAAATTTCTCAGATGATTGTGGATGCGACAAAAGACCCAACACAAGGCAAAAAAGCAAGTTCTTTTACCGCAAAATATTTTGCAGACCGAAAAACCCTCGCAAAGATTCACCAAGCATTGAAACAAAAGCAGTTTTTGAGTGCAGATAGAAAGGCGATTTTGAAGGTGGTGAAAGACGAACTTTCCCTCGCCAACAAAATGAGTCGCCTACAAACCATGAAAACCCTCTTCAAATATTGGCATGTGGCGCATTTGCCTTTTGCCTTGATTATGCTCATCATCGTGGTTGTCCACGTAGGCGTTACCTTCGCTTTTGGCTACAAATGGATATTTTAATGACCGTATTGATTGAACAAATATTGGTATATGGAGCCGTATTCCTGATGTGTGCAATCACAGTGTACATTTATTTGAGACAGCAAAAAAAGGATTCCATCAAAATCGAAAAAAAGGTCGCCTTGGCAAAAGAGGAAGGGCTTTTTGAACCGATTTCTTTGCACCCTTTCATCGACATGAAAACCTGCATCGGAAGTGCTGCTTGTGTCACGGCTTGCCCCGAAAAAGACATTCTGGGCATCATCGACGGCAAGGCGACAGTCATCCAAACCTCACAATGCGTGGGACATGGAGCTTGTTTTCATGCCTGTCCCGTGGAAGCCATTTCGCTCCGCATTGGTACCGAAACCAGAGGCGTAGATTTGCCACACCTCAACCAGAATTTCGAGACCAATATGAAAGGCATTTACATTGCAGGAGAATTGGGCGGAATGGGATTGATTAAAAACAGCGTCGAACAGGGCGAACAAGCCATTGGCTACATCGTCAAAAGCCAAAAACCTTCAAAGGAAAATGTCTTGGATGTGGTGATTATTGGCGCAGGGCCTGCAGGCATTTCCGCTACCCTTGCCGCCAAACAACACGGTTTGAATGCCATTACTTTGGAGCAAGATTCTTTGGGTGGAACGGTGTATACTTTTCCGAGAGCCAAAATCGTCATGACCGCCCCCATGAATTTGCCCATGTATGGCAAGGTGAAATTGTACAATACTTCAAAGGACGAACTCCTTCAATTGTGGCGCAAGGTCATCAGTCAATACGACCTCAAAATCCACGAAAACACCAAGGTCGAGTCCATTGTGCCACAACAAGACAGCACCTTCAAAATCCTCACTTCAACGGGTGAGCAATACCTAAGCAACAACGTTTTATTGGCGATTGGACGCAGAGGAAGCCCCCGAAAATTGAATGTGCCAGGAGAGAATTTGCAGAAAGTGGCTTACCGCTTATTAGAACCCGAAAGGATTGAAAACCAAAAAGTAGTTGTGGTCGGAGGAGGTGATTCTGCCATCGAATCTGCCCTTTTATTGAAGGACGAAAACGAGGTCACGCTTTCTTATAGAAAAGACCAGTTTTCGAGATTGAAGCCCAAGAATAGAGATAAAATTTTGAAGGCTATAGAAGACGCTTCAATTACCATGATTTACAATTCCAACCTTGTTTCTATCAGCGAACAGTCGGTTTTGATGAGTATTGGCAAGGACGGAGAAAGCCGTCAATTGGAAAACGATTTGGTCTATATTTTTGCAGGGGGAGAATTGCCGACCCGTTTTTTACAAAAGGCTGGCGTGGAGATTACAAAGCGGTTTGGCTACATCGTCAAAAAATACAAATAACCTTATGGAAATTCAAATTCAAGCTCAATACTGTATAACAGAAATTTCTTGATAGTGAAAAGGGCGTAGCCCAGACCCCATTTGTAGAAAAACACCTTGGAATAGGAATCGTAGGAGCGTAGCTTCGGCACGTTTAAATGATTGACTTTCTGTGGTGTCGAGGCTACGCCCCTTGTGAAAATCTTATTTGGAATGAGTTCTACAAATGGTGTCGCAGCGATGCTGCTGAAATATTAAATTACTTCCATTACAGTGTACTCAAACTAAAAATGTGAATTCCCCTCCTTGGAGGGGGCAGGGGTGGGTTTAAATACCACAAGCCCCAAAACAAACTGACTATCAATCTATTTTCATTCTAATCTCATTACTTGACAAAGCATTTAACACATATCATCCTCCTAATCTTCTCCGTCAATTGGGCTTATGCTCAGTTGTCGCCAGGCGACTTAGCGCAAGGTCACGCCGATTTGGAGGGAATCAGCAATTGTACACAATGCCATGATTTGGGCAAGTCCGTCTCAAGTGCGAAGTGTTTGGATTGTCATGTTGAAATTCAAGAATTGTTGGATTTGGGTAGCGGATACCATGCAAGTCAAGAGGTGAGAACCCAAGAATGTTTTGATTGCCACAGTGACCACCACGGTCGAAAATTTGACATGGTTCGTTTTGACCAAGACAACTTCGACCACGACTTAACAGGCTATGAATTGGAGGGGCAACACGGGGTGATTGACTGTAGAGATTGCCATCAACCTGAGTACATTGAAGATTGGAATATTCGCCAACGAAAAGACACTTTTTTGGGAATGAGTCAGGAGTGTTTGGCTTGTCACGACGACTATCACCAAGGCACTTTGCCCGACAATTGCATTTCGTGCCATGACATTGAAGCCTTTAGACCAGCCCCCAAATTTGACCACGATAATGCAGATTATAAGCTGAAAGGCAAACACATAGAGGTGGACTGCAAAGAATGCCACAAAATGACCACTCGAAATGGAGTAGAATTTCAAGAGTTCACCGACATTCCTTTCAATGATTGTGTGGCATGTCACGACGACCCCCACAGCGGACAGATTGAAGGGCGATGCACACAGTGCCACACCGAAAAATCTTTTTCGATTTTCACAGGACAAAACAAATTCAACCACAATACAACCGATTTTGTATTGAAGGGCAGCCACCAATCAGTGGATTGTTTTGCTTGTCACGAAAAGAATCTGGACCCCAAATTGATTTTTCAAGACCAAGGTGGAGTCACTGAAAACCAATGTGTGACTTGCCACGAAGATGTACACGAAGGACGGTTTGGCAATGATTGTGCGAGGTGTCACCAAGAAACCAGTTTCTTGGACTTGAAAGCAATGGCAGATTTTGACCACGACCAAACGGATTATCCTCTTGAAGGGCAACATATTGGAGTGGATTGCAAACAATGTCATACGGACAGGTAT
>JBGCDY010000362.1:0-3470 GCA_045105835.1 Chitinophagales bacterium | reverse complement strand
CCTGCTACCAATTGAGGGAAAAAGGATACGAAAACGGCGAAGTCTAAGAAATTAGTTCGGGGTTTTAGTTCTCCTCTATAAATGTCAATCGTGTAACTCAATGTTTGGAAGGTATAAAAAGAAATCCCTACGGGGAGGAAAATTTGCAGTAAAAAGGGTTCGAGTGTCAATCCCAACTGAGTGAGTACAAAGTGTACATTGTCAGCGAAAAAATTGAAGTATTTGAAGAAACCCAATAGTCCCAAATTGAAAGCCAAACTGATATACAGAAATGTCTTTTTGTTCTGAGGATTCTTTTTCATCTGCAAACCACAGAAATAATCGACCACCGTAGAACTTGCTATTAGAATGCAAAACCAAGGATGTATCCATCCATAGAATAGGTAACTAGCTATTAGAATCAGTAGGTTTTGAAATGTTTTATTTCGTACCGTCCAATAGAGGGTAAAAATGAATACGAAAAAATAGGCGTAAGTGAACGATGTGAAAATCATAGAAGCCCAAATATGGATGTTAAAACAAAGACTTAATTCACAAAAATATGAATTTATATGATGACCATTCCATTGAAGTAAAGAATGTGCCCAATGAATGAAAATTAAAATGAGAATAAGAAATAAAAATACACCTCAATATCAGTTTTTTATGAAATAAATTATTCAAATGTGAAGTTTGGTTTTTTACAAAAAAAACCCCGATTGAAGCACTCTTCAATCGGGGTTTCACCTTTGTTAATATCTTGATTTTATTCTTAGTTGATTTTCAACAATTCTACTTCAAAAACCAAAGTAGCATAAGGAGGAATAGATTGGCCTGCGCCTCTGTCACCATATCCCAAGCTGTAAGGAATGAACAATTTCCATTTAGAACCTTGAGGCATCAATTGGAGGGCTTCTGTCCAACCACTGATTACTTGGGTCACTCCAAAAGTAGCGGGTTCTCCTCTTCTAACCGAACTGTCAAATTCACTTCCGTCAATAAGTGTTCCTACATAGTGAACCGTTACTTTGCTGTCTTTGGTAGGTACAGGACCATTTCCTTCTTTCAAAATCTCATATTGAAGTCCACTTGGAAGTGTGGTAACTTCTTTGCGTGTAGCATTTTTGACCAAGAAGGCTGCGCCTTTTGCTGTAAGTGCCTCGTTTTGCTTTGCTTTCATTTCTGTAGCGTAGTTTTGATAAATTCGTTGAGCGTCCTCAAGGTCTATTTGAAGCGTATTTCCTTCTAATACATCTTCCAGGCCTTTTGCGATTTGAGCGACATCCAAACCTTCAAAACCTTTGAAGTTTTGTCCCATCAAAACACCTAGACTATAACTAATTGAATCCATGTTGTTCTCTTGATTTTGACCATTTAAAATTGAAGGTGCAAAGAACGCAATAAGGAATGAGAAAAATATAAACTTGCTCATTTTTTTGTGTTGTTTTATGAGTTTTTCCCTCAAAGATAGAGGGTTTATTATTTTGTAATTGGTACTCTAACAAAGATTGCGAGGTGAAACTTCCGATTTGTAATAGTCTCCACGAAAGTTGCTAAAGAATTGTATGTTTTCTAAATCAATAGGTTGCAACCTCGGATATCACTGTAGTCCATTCGCCCCAATACTTCAAAGCTGCCATCCTCAAAACGCTTACCCAAATCAGAAGTTGCCAAAAAAGCACAGGAATGAACATTGGCGAGGTCAATGATGTTGAGTATGCCTGTTCTATTTGGTGGAACGATGCTGAATGGGTCGGTGACTTCTCTGGTCAAAACACGCATCCAGGGAGGACATCCAAAAATACCATTTCCTTTAGAGTAGGCTTGCGAAAGCAATTCGGTCATGCCATATTCGGAGTGAATGTTTTGGGTTTCAAAGGCTTCTTGAAAAATGCCATGCAGTTCCTCTCGAATGACCTCCTTGCGTTTGCCTTTCATGCCTCCTGTCTCCATGATGGTTGTGTGCTTCAATGGCATCGGATATTGTTCTGCCAAATCCCAAAGCGCAAAAGATACACCCAACAAAATGGTGGGTTGTCCAGCATCCTCCAATTCTTGTAGAGTGTCAGCAAGCGCACCATAATTGTAGAGGTAAAAGCCACTTTTGGGGTGTTGACTTCGTTTAATCAAATGATGTGCCATATAAACGAGTGAGGAACCTTGACGCTCAAGATAGGCTGGAAGCAAAGCTAAAAAACAGTAATCTTGAGGATTGCCGTAGAAACGCTCAAAACCTTCAAAGAAACTTTGTTCGTACAATTGAAGGTCTAAAAGGTGGTGTTGACTTGTTTGAATGCCCGTTGTGCCACTACTACTAAAAGTTTGTTGTATTTTGCCTTCTCCACTCAGGATAGAATGTTTTTTGAAGAGTTCTATGGGCAAAAAAGGAATGGCTTCAATGGTCGTGATGCTTTCAATGTCTATGAATAGGTTTTGAAGATATTGGTGATAAACTGGATTTGCAGTAGCTTGATAGCGAAACAGTTTTAAGGCTGTGGCTTCAAAATCGACGCTTTTTAATGCAAATAGTTGTTTTTTGAAGGAATCCGTAGAGAACATTCGTTAAATGGTGGTCGTTTTGGTGATGAGAAGTAATGAAAAAACAAAATTTCTAATAGTATGCAGAAAGTTTTCGGAATCATTGTCGGTTTGTGCTTATTCGCAGCAGTTGGACTTTCCTCTTGTTTGAAGGGACCAGAATATCCGATAGAACCCCACATTACAAATGTAACAATTGACAAGACAGTAATAGATAATTTTTCGGAATCTTTTGTGGTCAGTATTGATTTTGAAGATGGGGATGGAGACTTGGGCGCAGACCCAGATGTTCCTGTGGAAGAACAACTATTTGACAATATTTTCTTAGTCGATAATCGAGTCAACGTTGGCTTGGATTCAGTTTTTACCCGTCCATTTTCAATCGAAATGCTGACTCCTACGGCAGGTAGCCAAGCAATTGATGGAACGATTCGGGTAACGATTGCAGAACTGTGCTGCTACAATGAAGGTGGCTCACCTGCTTGTTTTCCGAGTGATGCCCGTGTAGAAACCAATGAGGTCGTTTTTGATGTGTATATACTGGACAGAGCTGGACATCAAAGCAATGTGGTGCAAACGCCTCCTTTGACCATTCAATGTAAGTAAAATTTGTGAAGAGAGACTACGGTAGTCTTTACATCCTCTACACAGAACAACCCTTTTCTATGAAAGTAATTCTGTAAATAGTAAAACCCCATAGGTTTTAAAAACCTATGGGGTTTAATATGCTGATATGTAATGTATTATTTCTGTTCGTCTATTTCAGGCAAATCTAAAATTTTTGCAGGACTTGCAATAGACTCTTCCTTTACTTTGGTGACAATTCCCCTCAAAAAAGCTTGGTCTTCTTTGTAAAAACTATTGGAGTAGATGTAGACCGAACTCGCCACATTTCCCGATTTTCCAATGGTCTTAAATACCAGCTTTATCGTTCCTTTTTGATTCGGCAAAAT
>JBGCDY010000361.1:0-2197 GCA_045105835.1 Chitinophagales bacterium | reverse complement strand
TCCTTCAATGGCATTGACCTCTTCTTCCGACTTCAAAATGTGAATCTTCCGAAATCCCTCTCGCTTCAATCCCCTCAAAGACCTCCGCAACTGTTGTTTTTGGCGGCGAATGACATGGTTTCCAAAATTTCTATCTTCCCTCAATTCATTGCGGTCTTCGGCAACTCTTTGGGGCAAATCCAGTACGATTGCTACGGGCAGCACATGGTATTCCCTCGCCAATTGAATGAATTTCTTTCGGGATTCGGATTGAACATTGGTGGCATCTACTACGGTCAATACGCCATTTTTCAAGCGTTTGCCAATGATGTAGTGCATCAAATCAAAAGCATCTTTACTCGCTGCCATGCTGTTTTCGTCATCAGAGACGATGCCCCGACATACATCGGAAGAAACAATGGCAGTTTTCGGAAAGTGTTTTTGGGCGAAGGTGCTTTTACCTGCGCCTGAAGTGCCTATAAGTAAAACAAGGGAAAGTTCGGGTATTTGGAGTCTCACGAGATTTCGGATTAATGATAAATTAAAAATGAACGAGTTAAGCATTCATAAATTGGTGCACTCGCTGTAAATGAGCACAAGTAAATAGGCTATTTCAGCTCTTCAAAAACAGCCATTTGCGAAGGCGCACCTACTTTTTCTTCTACTTCTCCAATCGGAAAATAAGTCACGGTATAAGCAAAATCACTTGCTACCCGATTGCCCCATGCTTCAAA
Source organism: Chitinophagales bacterium (assembly GCA_045105835.1). Classification (GTDB taxonomy): domain Bacteria; phylum Bacteroidota; class Bacteroidia; order Chitinophagales; family UBA2359; genus JAUHXA01. The sequence continues at coordinate 1,484 of JBGCDY010000361.1, read as the reverse complement.
TTCAGCTCTTGTCCATTCAAAACGGTGGTCATCGTGTCGCATTTCTCCCGTTTCCATTCCTTCAAAAAGCTGATTAAATTCTTGGTTGGGCGTAGTAACCACCACCGTTTTGGGTTTTGAAAATTCAAAAATCACCCGCTCCAAAGCTGCCAATCTATCTTCCTCCAAATGCTCAATTACCTCCACCAAAGCCGCCGCATCATAGCCGTCCAAACGTTTGTCCCGATAGGTCAAAGCACCTTGAAACAATTCGAGGCGTTCCTTTTGTTTTGGAGCCATGTCTTCCCAATGCAATTTTTCTTTCGCCTTTTGCAGTTCCGAAAAAGAAATGTCCATACCTGTGATTTTTGCAAACTGCTTCTTTTTCAGCAGCAATCGCAGCAATTTCCCTTCTCCACAACCCAAATCCACCACCGTTTTTGCGCCACTTTCCACCAATTTTTCACAAACCGCCTTCAATCGTTTGCTGTGAAGTGTTTCCTTGCGTTTTCGGATTTCGGGCTTTACTTCTACCTCTTGAAGTTCATCCTCCAAATCCCCTTCTTTGTTCAGAGCCTCCAATGCCATACGAGAAAGCGAACGAAGGTTGAGGAGATAACGGCTGATAATTTGCTCTTTTTCGGGATGGGATTCCAACCAACCTTTGCCTTTTTGGAGGAGTTTGTCGATTTCGTTTTCGCTGATGTAATAATGTTTGTCATTGTCCAAGGCAGGCAATAAAACATACAAATGAGAAAGCAAATCTTTCGTTTTGAGGGTGTTTTTCAATTGAAGGTTGAAATACTTGCTGTCGCCCCATTCTTCAAATTTCGGGTCTAAAACATGCTTTTGCAGCGCTACTTCATAGCCCAAAGGCTCAAACATTTTGCGAATCAACACCTCACCCCCTTTCGGAGCAGCTACCACCGAAACCTTCACTTCAAAAGGCAGTTCCACTTCTGCCAATTCAGGTTTTCCAGAACAACGCCCATTCATTGCCGTCGAAAAAGCCTTGGATAGTGCCACACTCATAAAGGAAGATGCCACATAAGGACGATCATTGACATACTGCCCCAAGGTAAAACCTTTTCCTCCTAAATGTCGCACACCTCTGACCAAATCTATGGGGTCAATGTCCAACAACAAGCAGGCTGTGGTTTTGTCAGGACTTGCTTCGGGATAAAACACATGTGCTTGTCCATGAGAGAGTTTGAAGGATTGCAGTTTGTCGGGATGCTTGTGGAGCAAATAACCGAGGTCTGTTGCGGGATGATGGGTAGTGGATATTTGTAGGAGCATGATTTTGGTTTTGAAGGGTCAATCACAAAATGATGATTTTAGAAATCATTAGATAATGCGTTTTATTTGCGAATATAAGCTAAAAATCGTTGTTCTTGATTTAAACGCTTCAAAATCATTTCTTAGGGGAGTCTTTTCTGTTTTATGAAATAAATCAACTTGCGCTCGTTTGCAACGAGTGCTTAACAAATTTTGTCGTTTGCAAC
>JBGCDY010000360.1:0-3574 GCA_045105835.1 Chitinophagales bacterium | reverse complement strand
AACCTGCAAAACAATAGCTTATAAAGTTTTTGTTTTTTTGCATTTTTCAAAAAAAACATTTATTTTAGCCTAATTAATAAATGTTTTTGAAAATAGTTAAGCTGGAAAATAAGTGATGCCCCTAAAAAATTATTTGTTTTTGATTGGTGGATATGATTTGGAAATGTTGGAAATTATCCAATTATTGAAGAAACACAAACTGCAATACATAGACAAACAACTAACTTGGGGAGCAAAACTTAGCGATTACCAAGATTTTTTTGATTCACAAGGAACTATTGTGGGTATTGAATTAGTTGAAGATATTACATGCCCAAAGAATTATATTGCATTAGATCATCACAATGAGCGAGCCGCAGAAAAGGCTCCTATCGAACAATTAGCCGAACTGATCGGCATTGAACTTACCTATTACCAACAGTTAGTAGCAGCCAACGATAAGGGATATATCCCTGCGATGCGTGCATTGGGCGCAACGGAGGAAGAAGTACGTCTCATTCGTCGGCGAGACAGAGCCGCCCAAGGGGTCACCGAAGAGGATGAATTTTGGGGTGAGGAAGCAGTGGCAAACCTTCAATGGTCCAAAAATGTCGCAATTGCCTATACCCAAAGTGAGCGTTTTTCACCTGTGACCGACCGTTTGGAGGTGGCAAAGCTACTCGTTTACAACGACCACGAATTGACCTATTACGGCGCAAATATCCAACATTTGTCGGAGTATTATGCCGATTTGGTAAAGGCAAACAAAGCGTATAGTGGCGGTGGAGAAATGGGCTTTTTTGGTTTTTCAAAAAAAGTTTTTGACAAATCCGAATTGGTCTTGAAAATAGATGAAATAAGCACGTTGGTATAAAACATTTACTTAACTCTTACAAAACCAAACTTTTATCATGACAGAACAATCTGATGGTGCCCAAGCCAACCATACAGTGAATCAAGAAGAACAACTCAAAACAGAAATAACCAAAAACAAACAAACAGACTCCAATGCCGATTGGGTAAGCTACCACATATTTTTGTTTCCCTTCAAGTGGGAATTACTCAACTCCTCTGAAAAAGGGGGTTATTTTTCGGAAAAGACGGATGTAGCCCAATTTGATGCCCTAATACAGAATCACTGGGAACGAAAACCTTATGAGAAATTTGCAGAGATTGAGGACTTCAATGAGTTTCATTATTTCTATCCCTTTGTACAAGACGTACTCTACGATTATGAGGGCAATGAGAATGTTATTCGTCATTTTCAATTCAAAAACTTAGACTCCCAAAAAGACACCTTCAATATTACGGTTCCACTAGATTGGAAAGATAACAATGAGAAGGAAAGTAAACCGAAAACTTACACCCTCCACATTAAAGAACTCCTACTGAATGTATATACAACGGGTATTGGTATTTTGTCTTTCCACTTGGTCAATGCCGATATGAATTCTACCAAAGAGGATATTCTGTGTATCAATCAATTTGGGAGAAGATTGTACCCTCCGTTTTTGGATGCAAAAGAAGGGTTGATAGGTGTGCAGAAAAAAGAATTGGCAGCAGCGATTAAAGTAAACATCAATAAAGAAATTTATTTCGATAAATTTTCAGACCACTATGGAAGTTTACAAGCCATTAATTATGACAATAAACCTCCTAAAAGTATACAATTACCTGAGTATATCTCCAAAATTTTGGCACTTGATACAGCGAAGATTTACTACAAGCCTATTTTGGATGATAGGATGTTTGTGGTCGGGTGGTATGGAGAAGATAAGATGTCGAAAAAATTGAGTGCCTACCCCGAAGATTTTTTCAACCGTACGGAACAAACGATATTGAGCAAGTTTGGTAAAATTTACCCCATTCCTGCAAAAGCATTTGGTTATATCAGTGATAAAGAGGCAAGCGATTTTTGGTACAAATATGTTTTTGTGGATGGGAAGAGCAAGGGTTTGAGTAACAGGTTGATGCAGGAGGATTTTTTATTGAATCAGACCTACGATAGGTGGATTGAAAATCATACTTTATATGGTTTTTCGAGGTATTCTTTGATGTCTTTAACGGGGACTTTGGAAACACTTGACAAATATGAAGCTGCTTTTTTGGTCACACATCTGCGAACGATTTACTACAAAATTGCAGAACTGTGTTTGGTACAACGGGTTTCCATTTTGAATTTTTCGGATGAAGCTTCTCATATCTCCACGCTTCCGATTGAAGACCAAACGGTGGGAGCAAAAATCAAAGACCTATACAAAAACTACCTTCAATTTATCAACAAAATTTATTTTCGGGAAATAACAGCACAAGAGCAAGGCATAGAAATATATGGACTACTGCAAAACATCATGAATGTAGAACGAGATGCCCAAAACTTAGACCGTGAAATTGCAGAACTCCACAACTATGCGGATTTGATTGAAAACCAAAAAAGGCAATTAGAACAAGAAAAACAAAACAAAGCCATCAACCGATTGACCATATTAGGAGCAGCTTTATTGTTGCCCACTTTTATTGCGGGGTATTATGGAATGAATATTTTTGATGGACAAGTCATGGAATTTGACAAAATCCGTTTATGGGTGGCAACCGCAGCTTTTATCATTACGCCTATTTTGTTGCTCATTATTTTTGTAATGAATGGAAAAACTCCTTTTAGAGAACGGCTATCCAAAGCCAAAAACTGGTTTGAGGATGCAGAAGGGAATTTTCTATGGGCAAGAAGTATCGCTTCTTGTTTATTGTTTATAATCACCATGACATTTTTGATATACCCCCTTCGGAAGCAAATCACAGCTGATGAAAGAAATCCCGAAACAGATACAACAAAAGTAGAGGTGGTAAATGATGTAAATACAGAAGAAATAAAGACATTGAAGCAAGCACTTCAATCTACACAATCTGAAGTGGATTCTTTGAAATCGACTATTGAAGGATTGTCCCCCAAAAACAGCTCCCCTCAAAACAAAAAATAACCCATAAACAACATACTATGTCAAAATTCACTATAAAATTTAAGCTCAAACAACATACACCTCTCATTCACTTCCAACACGAACAAGAAGGTGCAGGAATTCGAGCAACAGAATTGAAGCCCAAACTTGACCGCTTTTTGATACAAGAGGTTTTTAAACATCAATTTGACCACTACAAACACCTCTTGGTAGGCTTCAATGGAATAAAATCCCAAAAGGATTTTGATAAGAAGGAGGCTTTTGATTATAAGGTGAGAATCAGTTGCCAATCAAAAAGAGTAGAAGAAATTGAACAAAAATCGACAAATAATAGAGGTAAATGGACACAACACCCTCTTTTTTTTGGAAATATGGGCGTGGAAGGTACAGAGGAACGGAAGTGCTTTGTTTGGTGTGAAGGAGTAGAGATTGAGTTTTTTAGCTTGAAAAAAGAATTATTAGAAACCTTGTCCAAACGCTTTGCTTATTTTATTGCAACGCAGAATTTTGGAACTCGACAAACGAAAGGTTTTGGAAGTTTTTATATAGACTCAGAGGACGAAGAAAATCACAAACCTTTTCTGAAGGTGCTTAAAGAAAATATGAAGGCTTTTGTGTTTTTTCAGAGAGATGCTAAG
>JBGCDY010000359.1:0-5529 GCA_045105835.1 Chitinophagales bacterium | reverse complement strand
CCTTCAATGAGTTCTACCGCCTGCTGAACTTCCCATAAATAAGACGCTCCTGTAGAAAGCAAAATTGGTTTATCGAACCGACACATGTAGTCAATAAAAGGTAGGTTGGTGATGTCGGATGAGGATATTTTGAAGACGGGCATCAAATCATTCAGAAAAGTGGCGGACTCGACATCGAAAGGAGTCGACATAAATTCAATTCCTGCTTTGTCACAATAGACCTTCAATTCTTCATATTCCTTCTTCCAAAACTTGTCGTATTTTTTGAACAACTCGTATTGACTTCTCGTAGCTTCTTTAGTTGTGTCCCAATAAGATGGGCTGTCTTTGGAGGCAAGTGTAGCCGCTTTATAAGTCTGAAACTTAATGGCATTGGAACCCCCTTCAAGGGCTTCGTCGATGAGTCGTTTGGCGAGTTCCATCGAACCTTCGTGGTTTACCCCCGCTTCTGCAATGATATAGGGGCGTTGAATTTTGTATTTTTGTTGGTGGTAGTCTTCTAAATATGCAACAAGCTTTTTCATCCAGATTGATTGATTAAGGCGTTTATGAAATTTGCGTATATTTGTTCCTTCGAGTCGAAATATTGTTATTAAAACATTGACAATATTTTGAATACAGTTGAAGAATTGTCTTTTTTGCACACCAAAATTACAACTCTTTTTTCGTATTTGGGCTAAAAATAGGGTCTGGGATATGCCCTTTTTTCAAAATCAAAAAAAATACAAACACAAAACCTATGTTGGTAATATTAACGGGGGCAATCAAAAATCTCGGCGATTATTTGATAGGAGAACGGGCAAGGCAATTGATTCGCCACTTTACGGATGAAGAGATTGTCGAGTTTTCGAGATTCGATTCACTGGACGACAAATTGGATGTCATCAATCGCTCAAAGGCGGTTATTTTGTGTGGCGGTCCTGCTTATGCCTCCAATATCTACCCAGGTATTTATCCTCTTTGCAGTCCAATCGACAAAATCAAAGTGCCCATTATCCCCTTTGGTTTGGGCTGGTCGGGAAGCCCTTTTCAGCAATCCGAAAAATTTGAATTTACCCCAGAAGCCTTTGAGTTTTTGGACAAAGTTCACAAAGAAATCTCCTATTCTTGCTGTCGAGATGTCATCACCCAGTCTATCCTCAAACGACAAGGTTGGGACAATGTCATCATGACGGGCTGCCCTGCTTGGTACGATTTGGAGTTTATGAACCAACCTTTTCGCATCAAAAAAGACATCAAAAAAATCGTCTTGACTACTCCTGCCAGTCGTACACTCGGCAATCAGTTTATGGAGGTTTTGAAGATGACCCAAAGACAATTTCCAGAAGCAACAGTTTATGTGAGTTTTCACAGAGGCATTTTATTCGGCAAAAAAATGACTCCCCGCAAATCCTTGAGTTATACGATGGTGGCGGCAAAGTCTTTGTTGCGTAAGGCGAAAGTCGTGGACGTGTCTGGTGATTTGAAGAAGATAGATTTTTATGCAGATTGTGACTTGCACATTGGCTATCGGGTACATGGACACCTCTATTTTTTGGCAAAGCGCCTGCCCTCGATTTTGATTAATGAAGATGGACGGGGTTTGGGAATGGGTACGAGCATAGGTCTTCCGATTTTCAACTACAATGATACCGAGGTATTGCCCAAATTGGATGCACAGGTGAGCCATTACAAAAACACGCAATTCGAAGATTTCCAGAAAGTTGCAACTTTCTTAGATGGTCATATTGGAGAAATGGAGCGTTTCTTTAAGAGCCTTCCACTTTAGCAATAAGAAGTAGAAGTACCGTAGAATGTGGTTTTCTTTTTCAATAAAAAGGGGCATATTCAAGCACTTTCATCACTGGGCAGTGATTGACCACCAAATCAAATTTTTCAACATCTTCTATGGGTATGACATATTCTTCTAAGGAATAATTTTGGTTTTTATATTTCAAAGAATAAATACCAGGATGTTTCGTCCTATCAATCTGCAAAGCAGAGACTTCATCAGGAGTTTTTGCCTTGAAGGAATTCAATTGAAGTTTTATGCTTTTGCCATTCTTTTGATAAACGTCCTTGATTGTCTCTGCATCAGATTCCAATGGACCATAGAATATGAAAGCACTGTCCCTTAGTTCATATCTTGGGTCAGTCCCATCACACCTATCATACAATACAAATTCGTCTTCTAATTTATTCACCCTCACAAACAACCTTGGAAAATCTCCAAAATCGCTTTTCTTTGATTTAGAAATCTTGTTCAGTTCTGCCAAATACGTTTCAACCGTTTCATTTTTACGTTGATTGGCTTTCCACTGAATCAATCTTTCATAAAAAATTGAGTTTCGAGTAGTGTCAATGAATAATTGATGCTTGGTTAAATCCAAGGCTTTTGGATTGTTTCTTTCCAAGATTGTATCCTCTACGAATTCAACCTTTTCATACACCTCCTCTTTTTCCACTTTCTTTTCTTCTTTAACTCCTTCAGGGCTTCCACAGGCTAAAAGAAAAAGCAATATTATGAAGATAGATGGTTTCATTTTCCTTGATTAAGAAGTCACAATTGAAGGTTAGGTACACGCATCAAAAAACACTATTTATCAAACACTTACATCATTCATTGATACAATCATTAATGAGCTTCAATACTCGATTTTTACCATTCTTAATATCATGCGCCAACATCAATTCGTTCATATACTTTCGCTTATTTTGGTCATCGACCAAACCCGAAAACACTTCCAACAATTGGCTGTTTGATACCTTCTCACCCAAACCCAGATTGACAAAACCATATTCTTGTGAGGCAAAAAAATGGGTACTTTCTCGCTCGTTTTGGCACAAGACAATCGTCGGTGCGCCTATTGAAGCCACTTCAAAAGTCGTTCTACCTGCCGAAGTAAAAATGAGGTCTGCACGCTGCATATACTTCGACATGTTCGACACGTTTTGGTGTATTTCTATTCCCTCAAAAGGCTTCAAAGAGTCTTGCTGTTGATAGCCCAGACCCAAAATAACGGTGATTTTGATTTTGTTTCTTTTGCAGGTCTCATAGATGGTTTGCAGCACTTTGAGGGTGAAATTGTTGGGGTCAACCCCTCCAAAAGACAACAAAACTTGCTCCACTTTTGCAGCCATTTCTTTCTTTGGAGTCGTATAAACGAACTCGTTTCGGATGCAAAAATACTTGTGCCCAAAATGGTGATTGGGCAACAACTCCTTTTCGGGATACATGGCATTGATGACCAAATCTGCGTGTTCGGCACCTGCTCCCAAATCTTCAATATTGATGACCTTGTAGCCTTGTTTTTTGAGGGTTTGAATGTAGTTTGCGGAATTGTCCAATCGGTCGTTGATGACAATGTCGGGATTCATGGCTGCAATGTCTTGAGTGATATCTGCATGTTCTTGCATCGCCATTGGGTAATTGTTTGCCCTGATTTTTTCGGCTGCCAAAGCACTTTTGTTGTCCACCAAAAATCGAATGTCGTGGTTCAATATTTCATTTGCCAAAACCAATGTATTGTAAACATGTCCCAAACCAATCTGGGGATAACCCGACACTACAAACAACAATTTCTTGCGTTTCAAATAGTATTCACAAATATTCCAGTCTTCGTAAGTGTCTATGTCTATGGCTTCTGCGCCCTTCAACAATGCCAAATGAACCTGTTTTCCAATTCGATTGTTGTCACTCATCCAAGCATCTCGGGTGATGAGAAAACCACCTGTCTCTCGGAAAATGGGCTTCAAGTATTGCCGATTCAAACGCTTGGTAAAATTGGGTAAATATTTTCCATCTTCAATTGTCCAAGTCAAATGGGTGTCGTCTGTTGCGGAAAGAACGGTGTCGATTTCGGGGTGCTGTATCAAATGCTCCAAAGCGGCATCCAAAGAAGCGGGCTTCAATAAGGGGGAAGTGGGCTGCAAGGTCACTACTATGTCGTAGCGTTTGTTTTCGAGTTTGGAAGCCTGCTCGAATCCATGAAAAATCACAGGGTCAAGCGTTGTCGCATCTTCTGCTAAGTGTTCGTCTCGGTCTATGGTTTTTGCGCCAAACTTAGCCGAAAGGGTCAAAATTTCGCTATCATCACTCGACACATAGGTATCAATCGAAAACTTGGACTGCAAGGCTGTTTGGATGGCGTAATAAATCAAGGGGTGCTTACCCAGTTTGCGTACGTTTTTTCGAGGAATACCTTTGGAATTGCCCCTTGCAGGGATGATGGCGAGAATGTTTTGCATAGTTTATAGGACAAAATAGTTTGTGAACTTATTTTGAAGTCTTCTTTTGGTCTCTGTTCTAAAATCTACCAAATTAAAGTCCAATTTTGCTTCAAAGCCCAAAATTGCGAAATCTCATTTACAAAATCGGTCAATGTTCCGTTTTTCTTTGTTGCCAATATTCGGTAAATTGCAGCTTCAATTGAATATTTGGTAAAATTCCCAATAACACTTTCGCTTGTTTTTCAGCAAGCATTTGATTTTGAACACTTCCAATCATTGAGTGTAGAAACTATTAGTACCTATTGGTTTTTTTATTCTTCAGCCATTATAATCTTTTCTTGTAATGAATAAAGAGCAACTTCTCAAATCTACGATACCTCACTTAGCAGCCTTTGGCGTTTTCCTCATCGTTACAGCCATTTATTTCAGTTCGCTGATAGGCGGCAAAGTATTGATTCAATCGGATATTGTCCAATGGAAAGGTTCGGCAAAAGAATTGCAGGATTTTCGAGATAAAACGGGCGAGGAAGGTTTGTGGACGAATTCTATGTTTGGTGGAATGCCTGGTTATCAAATCAGTATGAGTACTAAAGGGAATTTGGTAAACAAGGTTCGACACGTATTTTTGAAAGTTCTTCCCAAACCTGCCAACTTGATTCTGTCTTGTATGGTAGCATTTTATATTTTGATGGTGGTCATGGGGGTTCAGCCCATTTTGGCGGTAGCAGGCTCAATAGCCTATGGACTCTCGACCTACAATATGCTGATACTGGAGGCAGGACATATCATCAAAGCCATGTCGATTGCCTATATGCCTTTGGTGGTTGCAGGGGTTCTGCTGGCTTTTAGGGGTCGGTATCTACTTGGAGCGGCATTGGGAGGCATTGGTTTTGCCTTCAATATTGTGGCGGCTCACTATCAGATTACCTTCTATCTGGGCTTGATTTTGTTGATTTTTGGTATTGTGTACCTCATTGAAGCAGTGAAAAACAAGACTTTGCCCGATTTCATCAAGGCTTCGGCTATCATGGGTGTGGTTTTTATTGTAGCCATCGGAACGGATTATGTGCGACTTGCTACGACTTATGAGTTTAGTAAGGAAACCATGCGTGGCGGCTCGGAATTGAGCAAAAAAGGAGCTTCGAATGGTTTGGAAGCCGATTATGCTTTTGCGTGGAGTTATGGAAAAATGGAAACTTTTACCCTCTTGATTCCTCGGTTTGTGGGTGGTGCTTCGGGTGAAAAAATCTCGAAAGACTCCAAAACCTACAAATCTCTTAGAAGTCTTGGTAGTCGTTCGGAAGTAGGACCAATGTATTG
>JBGCDY010000358.1:0-3836 GCA_045105835.1 Chitinophagales bacterium | reverse complement strand
AAGTAGGATACTACATCTCACTTTTTTAAAAGAATCGTACAACCTCACATCAAAATAATTATTTGCTATTTTAAGATTTTACAAGAAGTACATAACTCCAAGTAAGCCAACTCCACCCAATACAATTGTGTAAGGTAAAGCCATCCAAATCATTCTCACATAAGACAATCTAATCACTGGAGCCAAAGCCGAAGTCAATAAAAACAAGAAGGCTGCCTGTCCATTAGGCGTTGCAACACTTGGAAGGTTTGTACCTGTATTGATGGCAATCGCTAAGGTTTCAAGCTGTTCTCTATCAATTGTTCCTGCATCGAAGGCAGCTTTCACTTCATTGATATAAACCGTTGCTACAAATACATTGTCACTGATCATGGATAAGACTCCATTGGCAACATAAAACAAAGCAGGTTGGAGTGCTCTATCTTGTTCCAAAACATATTGAATGATTGGTTTGAAGAGGTGTAGGTCATGAATCATTGCTACGATGACAAAGAAAACCGCCAACAAAGCCGTAAATGGCAACGCTTCTTCAAAGGCATGTCCAATACTGTGTTCTTCCGTTATGCCTGTGAAAGCAGTCTGCAATACAATAATCGTCAAACCTATCAAACCAACAGGGGCTAAATGTAAAGCCAAAGCGGCAATCAAAAACAAAGCAGAGACACCCTGTACAACCAAAGCATACTTTTCTGCACCTGTTCTGTTCGCGTCCTGATTCTCCAAAAAACCTTGGATAATCTCTCTGGCTTGGCTTGGTAATTTTTCTCCAAAACCAAATTTACCAGTAATCTCCAATACTACACAGGTTATCAATCCAGCTACTAAAACGGGCATGGTAACAGGTGCCATGGCGTAGAAAAATTCCATGAAATCCCAGCCCAATTTATCTCCAATCAATAAATTTTGGGGTTCCCCCACAATCGTACAAACTCCACCTAAAGCTGTTCCGACAGCTCCGTGCATCACCAAACTCCTCAGAAAACTTCTAAATTTCTCTAAAGTTTCTCCGCTTAATTCCTTTCTATCCAATACCCCACTATGGTTAAAATCGGTATTGCTCGAATGTACTTTGTGGTACACTTCATAAAAACCAACAAATACTCCAATCAGAACTGCCGTTACGGTCAAAGCGTCCAAAAAGGCACTTAAAAAGGCAGCAATGAAGGAAAAGAGTAGGGATAAAATTACTTTTGAGCGTACTTTGATGAATATCTTACCAAAAATGAACATCAGCAAAGGCTTCATAAAATAGATGCCCGCCACCATAAATACCAACAATAAGATAACCTCCAGGTTCCCTTCAATTTCATGGAAAACCGTTTCGGGGCTGGTCAATTTCATCAGAACCACTTCAAAGGCAATCAATCCACCTGCTTGAAGTGGATAACATTTTAAGGCCATTGCCAAAGTCAATATGAATTCTCCAATAATTATCCACCCCGTAACTGTTGATCCAAGGGCGAATAGTAAAATAGGATTCAATACCAAAAATGCTAAGATGATTTGTTTGTACCACTTTGGTGAATTCCCTAAAAACGAATTAAATGCCTCCATTAATAATTATTTTTTTGTTTAAGGTTCATCCGATGATGAAGGCTCTTGTTTTCTTCTTCATTGAATGATTAGGCAAAGCTAAGTTTTTTTGCAAACTTATTCTTATAGTGTTTCCAATAATGAGACAAAGTTCGTTGATGTAAATCACGAAAATTTCAGCCTGTTTTTTGCAGAGGAAAGACTATGGTCAGAATCTTCAATGAGCTGTTTCAAAAGGCTCTTGCTATTTCAGCCGCATCGCTGCGGCACTATTTGTAGAAATAACCTTAGTAATAAGAAAAAAATAACTTGAACATCTTAATTCCCCTTTTGAAAGGGGTTGGGGTATGTTAGCTAAAAAATCGTTCAGGTTATTTTTTTACCGTTACTAAGTATTTTTCCTCCTTTGCAGTCCTGAATAATCCTGTCTACCTTCACCTCACAAAATCAAGCGATTAATAGAATGTAATTTGATTTTTCATTATATTTACCATTCATTTATTTCAGTAATGAAAAAGAAGAACATGAATAGTGAAAACAAAATTTCGAAATCCAAAAACGTTCTTTTCGTTTTGTCTGAGAATGGAGACAATCCATCCGATGAGCTTCAATATTTGATAGCAAACTTTTGTGGGAAGGTGGTCAGAAATCTTTCAGAAATTCAGAAACCTCTTGGTGAAAAGAAGATTTATGTCTGTGGAGATATCCATGCACTTCAAGACGAAAACCTACCTTTGTTCATAATCAGAGAACTCTCCTATAATTACGAAAATTGCAATCAGGAGAATATTCAGTTTACAGATTTGGGCAAAGTTCCTGTAATCATACACAATGTTGGAGTGTATTTTAGGTGTTTATTCGATGAGGAGGATATTTTTGCTAAGGTTAAGAATGAGCATGAATTCCAGCATTTAACGGAGTCCAATAAGCAGGGAAAGGCTTTGAGGAAGGGGATTTATTTAAGCAAAGTCTCAAAGGAGAAAACGGCAGAAAAGAATGAAAAACTACACTTTCACCTTCTTAGGTGTTCGAGTAATTTAACGGGCCCTACCGATAATTTTCGAGCAACGGATATTAAGATAATCAACACATTGAATGCTGCTGTCAAAGATGTTTTTGAGGAAGAAACCTCTTTGAATCATGTGCTGGCGCAGATTTATGAAAACAGGAAGAGAACCGATATCAGAGCAAAGGAAACGAAGGCGAAAATCAAGGCACATTCTGACAAAACAAAGGACATGTCCAAAGATGGGCTTATTGCTTTTTGTACATTTTATGATACTTCTAATTTTCAATCTCTAAAACCACCAAAAGCGGATAGGTATGACCTGCGTTATAACAAAATCAGCCGTTTGACGAGGCTTCATTTCAAATTGAAGAACTCCGTAAAAGATGATACTTTAGAAAAGCAGTTCAGCATCGTTCTGTATCCCAATTCGGTCTTTATCATTCCCCTTTCTACCAATAGGTTATACACACATGAGATTAGACCCTCGATGTTAAACATCGACAGGATTCCAACCAGAATGGGCTATGTAGTGCGCTGTTCCAAAACGGAAGCTTTGTTTGTGGAGAATCAAACTTACATCAAGGAGAATGGGGGCTTAATCAAATTGGAGGAGATGACCCAAAAAACGATGTCTGATTTGCGAAACTCTTACTATGAAGAAAATAAAACAAAGAATATTGTTGAGTATGGTAAGGTGCATTTTAGTATGAATTTAGGCGACTATCAAAAACCGATTTATTAACCAAGAATAAAAGAGCATGAAGAATTCGAACTTTCATACATTTAGACTTCCTCTAAAAGAGGATTTGTTCGGTGAACTGTCCAATTCCGTTGATTTTGAGGATGGAAATAAAGGCAGAAAAGGAAATCACCTCGTCAAACTTAGCAATGAAGGGATTCCAATAGTAAGAACTACTACAAAATACAATAAGCCTGCACACAATTTCTCTCCCATTCATAATAGCATTGTTGATAGTATAAAAAATGCTGTCAATGAAATCAATGATGTTCAGATTACTGACTTATCCTTCAACAATGCCCTAATTGAAATATACGATTACCGTTATTTTAAAATGAAGTACCATTCGGATCAAGGTTTGGATTTGGAGGAAGATTCCTATATCGCCCTTTTTTCCTGCTATGAACGACCAGCTGACTTATCAAAAAAAACATTACGGAAGCTTAGGGTGAAATGTAAAACAAGCCACAAGGAATTTGAGATTGTATTAGAAAACAATTCAGTCGTGTTGTTTTCATTGGAGACCAACACGAAATTTATGCATAAAATCATACT
>JBGCDY010000357.1:0-4985 GCA_045105835.1 Chitinophagales bacterium | reverse complement strand
CCCGATTGGGTTACAGGTTTTCCTGTCACACAGCCATAAGCATCAATCATTCCTGGGTTGAAGGTTACGAATGTATCCAAAATCCAAGACATTTCTCTTGCACCTGTTCCGTAATCGGGAGCAGGAACGTCGATTGCAGGTCCGATGAAGTTTTTCTTAATCAATTCCGTAGTATAACGACGGGTGATGCGTTGAAGCTGTCCTGTAGAATATTTTTTAGGATTAATTTTGATACCTCCTTTTGCGCCACCGAAGGGCACATCTACAATTGCACACTTGTAGGTCATCAAAGATGCCAAAGCGATTACCTCATCTTGGTCAACCCCTTCGCTGTAGCGGATTCCACCTTTACAAGGCGTTTTGTGGTGACTGTGTTGTGCTCGATAGGCTTCTAATACGTGGTATTCTCCTTTTACCTTTACAGGAAACTGCATTCTGATGACACTATTACAGGCTTTGATTTGTTTTAATAAACCTGTAGAGTGATTGGTCAAACTTGCAGCCTTGTCGAAGTAATACTGGACGCTTTGATTGAAGGTGAACTTTGTATTGCTGTTTGTTCCAGACATAAAAAAATGTTAATGGACTAACCTAAGGCTAGAAAGGTTAAAATTGAAATAATTCATGCAAATTTAGGATATTCTTTCATGTCTCAAAATATTATTTTCAAGGGAATGTTTTGACCATGCAAGATATGTATAGTCAATGTGTAAGCATTGATGCAAAATGAAAACTGCAAGTTTTTAGGATTGCCCAACAACATTTAGTTATTTTGTGCCGAATCATCCAAGCCCTTTCTCAATTTTTACAGAAAAACAAGCAATATAAAACATGCGTATTCTTATAGCACCAGACAAATTCAAAGATGCACTCAATGCCATAGAAGTGGCAAAGGCAATAGAGGATGGCTTTCGTTTGCAGAACAAAGATTCACGAATCAAGCTGTTTCCTTTGGCAGATGGGGGACAGGGAACTGCCCAAATTTTGACCTTTTATACGGAGGGAACATTACACACCATTGAAGTGACCGACCCACTGTTGCGCCCTATTGAAGCAACTTATGGCATATCAAAAGATGGCAAAACGGCTTTTATCGAAATGGCTGCTGCATCGGGCTTGCATTTATTGATGCCTTCCGAAAGAAATTGTTATTACACAAGTAGTTATGGTACAGGTGAATTGATTGTGGATGCGATAGAGAAAGAGGTGGAGCACATCATTTTGGGGGTTGGAGATAGTGCCACGAATGATGCAGGTATAGGGATGGCAAATGCTTTGGGATACCGTTTTTTGGATAAATTCAACATGGAATTGGCACCGATTGGCGAAAGCTTAAAGCACATTGCTAAAATTGATGCGACGAATGTCAATGTTTTTTTGGAGGACACCCGCTTTACCTTTGCCTATGATGTAGATTGCCCCTTACATGGCTCCGAAGGTGCGGCCTATATTTATGCTCGTCAGAAAGGAGCAAGCTTTAGCCAGATAGATTCTTTGGATTTGGGATTGGAAAATTTTGCACGATTGGCGAAGTGGACTTATCACAAAGATTTGAGAAAAATTGAAGGTTCTGGTGCTGGAGGAGGAATGGGAGCTGGAGCTTATTTTTTCTTAAATGCATCTCCAAAAAAAGGAATAGAGTTGGTGATGGAAATGAGTCATTTTAAGGAAGAATTGCCCCTTACAGATTTGATTGTTTCTGGAGAGGGTAAAATTGACCATCAAAGCTTGCAGGGAAAAGTGGTTAAAGGAGTCTGTGATGCTGCAAAGGGTTTGGGGATTCCTGTGTTGGCTTTGTGTGGAGCTTTGGAGGCTGATACCGAGTTGATTGAAAAGTTAGGTTTGGTTTATGCCAGTGCTATTGGAAACCGCCCGAATACCTTGGCGAATGCACTCAAAACAACCAAAGAAGATTTGACTTTTGCCGCCTACAATTTATTGAGAATTATTTCTCTCATGAAAAAGTAATGGTACAACGAAGACAAATCAATGATTTTATTTTTTTGTTTTCGACTGTCAAATACACGGTTTTTTGCTTATTTTGCCCATTCACTTCAATAAAAAAATAATTTGAAAAAAAAAGACCTTATAGCAGATTGGCGAACCCAAAAAACGTTGAATAAAAAGAAACGCCAAAAATTTGTGACGAATTTACGCCGCAAAAAAGGGAAAAAGTTAGATGAGTTGGGGGATAATCTACACGAAGAAGTTTTTCAGGAAATAGATTGTTTGGACTGTGCCAACTGCTGTACAAGTATCCCTCCAATGCTGTTGCGAGCGGACGTTACCCGTATTTCCAAATATTTGGGTATGAAGACCACACAGTTTGAAGCGGAATATTTGATAGAAGATGAAGACGGAGATATGGTGATGAATAGTACACCTTGTCCGTTTTTGGAGGAGGACAACAAGTGTTTTATTTACGAACACCGCCCCAAAGCCTGCCGCAAATACCCCCATACCGACGAAATGGAATTTTCCCGAAATCTGCGATTACATGCGGTCAATGTCAACCATTGCCCTGCGGTTTTTCACATTTTGGAGCGAATGATGGCGTTGTGAGTTTGACGTTTGGTTATTAGCCATTCGTGGAATTCAACTTGCCAATTTTTTCATTCTTGCCATTCTTTCCTTCTCATTTGCCATCATCCAAGCATCTTGTGAAAGTTTGTCATACGCCAATTTGAAGTAAGGTTTTGCCTTTTCTTCTTGCTTCAATGCCCAGTAACACTCTGCAATTTCCTCCCAAATATAGCCTGAAGAATCTACGCCTTCCGATTCCTGCAAAGCCTTTTTTTGCATTTTCAATGCTTCCTCTGTTCGCCCCAAAGACCGATAGACCCGAATCACAGACCATTTGGCAATGCCGATGCTTGTTTTGTTGCCGTGTTCTTTCTGCCAAGCCAAGGCTTTCTCAAACATTTCCAATGCTTGGGGATATTCTTTTTTGTCGTGATGCGACCAGCCCATGTTGTTGTAAAGTGAACCGAGCCAAAGTTTTGCTCGTTTTTCTTCCGATTTTTCTGCCAAAGTCATCGCCATCTTTTCCCACTTCAATTTTTCGTCAGGACGGGCGATTTCTGCATACGCCACCATGTGCAATGCATCAACTGCATAGTAATCTTCTCCAATAGATTCTGCCAATTGCCAAGCTTCTTTGAAAAATGGAATTGCCTGTGTTTGTTTTTGGGCAGAATTAAAAACCCGCCCTCTTTCGAGTAAATAACGAATTTTAATCTTGTTTTCTACATCCTGATTTTTCAGCCATGCTTCAACTTCATCTAAGGTTTGGTGGGCTGCTTCAAAGTTGCGCTGCAAACCTTGTGTCCGAGCAATTTGTGTTGATAATTCTGCTTTGTAAGTTTCGTTTTCGGCTGCTTCTGCTTGCGGCAAAAGTTCACGGAATTTTTCTTCTGTTTCTTTTGGATTGCTAAAGTTCCAAAGTTTGTTAAAGTCAGGAAGTGCTGTCATGGTTCAGGTAATTTTATTATATTTTAAGGGAATCAAATATAAGAATTTTAAATAAACTCTTTATTTTTGAATCCTACTGGTCAAAATCCACCGAAATCTTTGTAGAAACAGGAACTGCTTGGCAGGTCAAAATATAGCCTTCTTCTTTTTCCATATCCGTCAATGCGAAATCTGCTTTCATTTCTACTTGACCCTCTAATAGCTTTGCCTTGCAGGTCGTACAAATTCCTGATTCGCAAGTAAAAGGCACATCCAAATTTTGCTCCAAACAAGCCGACAATAAGGTTTCACTTCTTGGAATCGGCACTGCGTGAGGTTGTCCATTCAGTAAAACCATTGCAGGAATAACTGCCTCTGCATCCTGACTTGCCTTTGCAGGAATTTCTAATTTGGAAGCACTGTTTTTTGCTTGTTTTCGATGCGAAAGGGTTTCTTGTGCCTGCTGTTCCATGTCAAAGTACTCGACATGAATTTGTGACGAATCTATCTTCAAATCTTCCTTCAATGCTTTTTCTACGGCTTGCATCATGGGGGTAGGTCCACATATAAAATGCTCTGAACCTTTCAATTCTTCGCCATAATTTTGCTGCAAAAAAGCACTATAATCACTCGGTTGCTCAAATTTCCGCAAGCCTTTCCATTTTTCTCCTGCTCTCGTAAAAATAGGATGAAAGGCAAAATGCTCTCCAAATTGTTGCTGCAATTCCTTCAACTCTTCCCAATAAATTGCCAGTTGTTGGTTTCTACTTGCATATAATAAAACCACTTTCTTTGCGATTTTTTCGGTCAATACAGACTTCAAAATCGAAATGATGGGAGTGATGCCACTGCCCGCAGCATACAGAAAATAGTTTTTGGGTTTTGCAGATTCGCTTGGGGTGAAATCACCTAAAGGCGGAAACACTTCTAGTTCATCTCCGACTCGTAGCGTATCGACCAAAAAGCCTGAAACCAAACCACCTAGCTTCCGTTTGATACAGATGCGAAAGTAATCATCACTTGAAGGGCAACTGGACAAAGAATAAGAGCGCAAAATAAACCTCCCCAATATCCTTATCCGCAAAGTGATGTATTGACCTGCTTTGTAGGTGAAAATATCTTTCGAGTGTTTTGGGATATTGAAGTAAACCGATATTGCATGACGGTTTTCTTGAACTATTTGGGAGATGTATAAGGTATGAAATTGTTGTTTTTTGTTTGAAGACATTGTATTGTTTTTCTTGGGATTCATAAAGATAAGCATTGAAGTAGAAAAACAAAAAAGCCTCAATGATTTGTGAAAATCATTGAGGCTTTTTCTCTGGGAATTGAAGCATTGTTATTTTTCTTGAAGAACCAAAAATGTTTACTTGTGATTTAGTTAAACCAAATTCGTTGAACTTAGGTTTCGCACCCCGAAGAAAAAAATTTGTAATTAAGTAATAAGGCTGTAAACTTGCACTATGATAGCAACACAGTCGATAGAGAAGCAATATAAGACAAAAGTATTAGACCATTTAGGTTTGGTAGCAGGG
>JBGCDY010000356.1:0-4666 GCA_045105835.1 Chitinophagales bacterium | reverse complement strand
AAAATTTCGGGAGAATAGTTTTGTTATTTTTATTACTTTTATGCCTTCAAAACTGAGCATCAGTTGATTGCTTATCGTATGATTTGATACCTTAATTTTTAAAATTGCATGGTGTTTTTATTATATAAAATATACCTTTTATTTTATTGTCCGATTTCGTGGACACATTGTCTGATGACTGTACGGTGAATCAGACAAGTATCTCTAAATATGTTGTTATTTTCATGTGTTGGTGGTTTAAAGGATTTTTTGTACTTTTGGAAGGTAATTGTGTATTTTTTGAATTTAGGGTTGAAAAGTTTTCCTATTGAAAGCCCCTCCTTTTTAGGAGGGGCTTTTTTGTTTTGTATAAATAGACTTGGATTTTATTTGGATTTTTGGGTATCTTGCGATTATCCTTTCTATTTTGAATCGTTTTGGTATGAGTGAATTGAAAAAAAATCAACAAGGGTTTCCTGATAGTTCTCCCGAAGTCGATAGGAGCAAGGCTTGGCACAAGCAATACTTGATGGCGATTATGGAAACAGAGCTTAACTTGTTTCGATGGAGCAGAGAGCGTCAAATGACCGAAAACTACAATTATTTCTTGGGGCGGCAGTCCTTGGAGAAGTTGAAGTACATGGAGATGGCGGCTGGAAACTCTACGGGGTATAGCGGTACGGGCAATTGGGGAAGCGAGCTTTCAACAATGCTCAAGGATGGTTACATTATGGCGGATAATGGTCAAATGGCAGCGAATGGCGAAAATTGCCGCCCAATTCCAGCTCGTTGGGCAAACTACAACATGATTCGTACCAAGGTTCTGCGACTTCAAGGCGAACTGATTAAACGGGGTTTTGGCATTCAAGTACAGGCGATTAATGATGAAGCCAAAGTCGAAAAGCTAAAGCAAAAGAACCAATACCGCCATGAAATGTTGATGCGCCAGCCAATGGAACAGCTCGCAATGGCGAGTGGCATCCATTTGGGGATGCGTGAACAGATAGCCCCTGGTGTTGCTATGCCTGCGAGTGAAGAAGAATTGGAAGAGTTTATGCAATACGACTTCAAAACCAACAGTGCACTCGTCATGGAAACCGCATTGAACTTCGTGACGCAGCACTACAAATGGGAAGAACAGCGATTGTATTGCTTCTTGGATATGCTCGTTACAGGCGAATCCCATACCAAAGTAGATATTGTCAATGGCTATCCACGAGCGAGGCGAATTGATCCCCGAAATATGGTGTCAGATAGATTTGGTCAAGATGATTTTTTATCCGATTCCGTTTTTGATGGCGAATGGCGCTACATCCCGCTTGTGGATGCAGCAAGAGAATATGGGCTTTCGGTTGAAGATTTGAAGGCATTACATGGGAAAACAAAGAACGGAAGTGATTCGAACTCAAACCCTTCGTGGGGAGGTGTTTCTATTCCAAGTAGTTTGATGGAGAAAGGAAGTGGACACAATGGTTTAGCCTACGCTCCATTTGTCTCAGAAGGAGGCGTTGAAAGGGTTTTGATATTTGAAGCGCAATGGATTGATGCAAAGTATTGCTATGCCGAAATAGTCAAAGACGATAGCGGAAATATCGAAATGGTGACGGATTATTTTGATGATGTACCAAAAGATATTGTGACGCTCTATAAAAAACAAAAGAACGCTGATGAATCAAATAGAAGCGTAGAGCGCAGGGCAAAAGACATCAAGCGCAGGGCTACGCTCATAGGTGGTGAGCTGTTGGTGGAATGGGGCGAGGGCTTCAATTTTGTGTCGGATGTAGACCATCCCTACACTTGCCGCACTGATTATGTGCATTGTATTCCACATCAAGTCGATGGCTATGGTACTGGATTGGTCGAAGAATTGAAGCCATTGCAGGATGATAAGAACAAATGGAAGTGGAAAATCAAGCATGAAGTAGCCAAGGCTGGCGGTAGCGGTAGGGCAATTGATGTGGCTCAAATTCCTGATTCCTGGGGAGTGGCTGGAAATATCGAAAGCGTGATTCACATGATAAAAGGATTGGGGATATTTGTATATAATTCTGCTGAGAACCTTGGGGCAGGAGATAGAAAGCCCTTTGAGCAGTGGGATTTAACGATTAGCCAAAATGTAGCTACCTATATCCAGTTGATTCACTTAGAAAACCAAGAAGCAAACGATATTTCGGGTGTGTCGAGCATTGCAGAAGGCAAGGTGACGGGGCAGAACCAATTGGCAGGGACTACGCAGATGAGTCAGGAAAACAGTTCATTGGTCCTCTTGCCTTTGTTTACAAAGTTCTATCAGTTTGAGGGGCGCATTATGACCAAGTGGGCAGCAATGATTAAAATTTGCTGGGCATTGAATCCCGAACGATTTGCGCCCATATTGGGAGAGGCAGGGATGGCGCATTTGGTGGACGAGATGCAGATTCAAATGGATGATTATGCAGCCTTTGTCTATCCTTATGCAGTTGATAAGTCCTTTCTAAACAACTACATCATGAACTCCATCTCACAAGGAGGCTTGGATGCAGGAACGGGCTTGGAGATTCTTGAATTGGCTCAAAAAGACTACCGCAGGGCGGTGCGTAGATTGGTCAGAATGTCGGCTCAACAACAAGAAGCTGCCCAACAACAGCAGCAGCAACAGTTGGAAATGGAGGCTGCAAAAGCGGATGCAGAGAACGAGAAAGCTTTGGCAGTTGTCCAACAAAAAACGAAAGGCGACTTGATGAAGGCGCAAATTGAGGCACGAAGCAAGGCGGCTTTGTTGCGTGAAAAATTGGCAGCAGAACGGGACATGGAAGCCGAGGAATTGAGGGTGAAGGTGATGGATATAATGATGAGAAGTTCTTCGAGTGCTTCCTGATGAGGGAAAATAAATTTGAAGTATTTTGAATGAGAAATGTGATTGAAAACATAACCTTAAAAAAATAAACTATGCGAAAGAAATTATTTTTAGATACTCAATCTACTGGATTGAAGCAAAATACTACGCTCATTTCTATGGGGATTGTTTCGGAATGCGGTTCAAGTTTTTATGCGGAACTGAGTGATTATGACAATACTCAAGTTGATGATTGGCAGCAAGAAAACGTGATTGATAAATTGAGAATGTCTAAACCTTCAAATGACGAAGAAGAGTATTACCAGGCGAGTCGTTCTGAAGGCAATCCCAAAGGGACATCTTTGTATGACGGATATTCAGTTCAGTTTAGGGGAGATAGAGAAGTCTTGAAAGTGGAGTTGGAGCGATGGTTGGCTCAATTTGAAGAGGTAGAGATTTGGGGGGATTGTTTGGCTTTTGACTGGGTTTTGTTTTGTGAAGTATTTGGTTCTTCTTCTGGTGTTCCAAATCTCCCGAAAAATGTTTTATACATTCCTTTTGATATTTGCACCCTTTTTAGAGATAAAGGGATTGATCCCGATGTTTCGAGACAAAGTTTTTCGAATCTTGGAAATGATTTAGTGAAACACAATCCATTAGATGATGCATTGCTTATTTGTGCATGTTTTTTGGAATTGCAGCTTATATAATAGACTTTTATTAATACAGGAGTCAGATAAAATGACAAGATTCTATACAAATGTACAGAATCTTGTCATTTGGCTACAAAAAGAAACGCCCTTATTGGTTGGTCCAGTAAGGGCGTTTTCTTTATTCGGCAATGATGAAAAATATTACCTGTCTACTTGTACGGGATTTTGGATGTAACGGTACATTTTTAGGATTATTTTTTATTTTTTGTGGATTTACTCTTGCTTTTTTCAAAAATACGTTATATTTGCTCGAAATGGCACTTTAGGGCTATTGGGCAAGACTTATTTTTTTTGTCAATTTCCTTTGGAGTGGTATGAGATTTCATAATCTAACCTATGATTCGGGCAGGTGGGTTGTGAATTTTTTGAGAAGATGAACATTGTAAACGGAGTAGTTACCC
The DNA here is from genome assembly GCA_045105835.1 of Chitinophagales bacterium. Classification (GTDB taxonomy): domain Bacteria; phylum Bacteroidota; class Bacteroidia; order Chitinophagales; family UBA2359; genus JAUHXA01. The sequence continues at coordinate 758 of JBGCDY010000356.1, read as the reverse complement.
CTGCGGGAATAGAAGCTTTGAAGGTGTTGATGGGTCAGTTTGTTCACCGCATTGTCCAAGGACCAGTTGCGGAAGGAACAAATGGAACGATGAAAGGCTATGTAGTGAATGGCGGTGGATGGGACGAACGCTTTTATACCATCAAGAAGAAACCTTTTATCGAAGGCATCTGTATGGAGCTTTCGATTGGTGATGCTGGTTTTCGTACAGTGTTTGATGAAGAAATCTTGAAAAATGGGTTTGTGGACTGCCTTGCTCCATTATTACCCGCTATTTTCCCTGCAAATCTGACTGCTTCTCCTGAGCAAGTCACTGCGGCTGGTCTGCCGCTTTTCTTACAAGCAATCAAAAATGTAATCTATGGTGAAGTTTTGGAAGTTCCTGAGGGAACGGCTGGAGCTATCAAACGTTGGCAAACTCGCCTTGGAGGTGGTTGGGACAACGGCAAGTGGTACACTGAAACTCAACCGCTATTGGAAAAGTTTTGTGTGGAGCTGGGCATCATGGATATGGGGGCGAGGCTTGCGCTTCAAGATGCGTTTGTGAATGCAGTGAATGTTTTCTTTTTGCAGTCGGATGCTACTGGTCAGCAGATGATAGCAGAGTGGGCGATTGGATAAGCCTTTGGTTTGATTTTTTTTAGGAAAAGGATAAAATATTTTTTATGGATTTTGAAATAAATGTCCCCGCAGGTTCAATTGGAGATACTGGTAAAGTGACGGATGTTACTACGACGACTACCGAAGTTGGTGATAATA
>JBGCDY010000355.1:0-10370 GCA_045105835.1 Chitinophagales bacterium | reverse complement strand
CTTCTCGCACGACTACATTCTACATGAACTATCATTTTTCTGAGGAATTCCCAACGACCATCAAATCTTATGTGTCTTATGACCCTGATATTGCGATGGATAGCAATACTCAAAACGACGAATGCACCTATATCAACAACAGTAGCAGTAGCGCAGAAATTAGAGGAATTATGTAAACCCCTTATGCCTCTCGAATTACGCCCTCTTTATTTTATTCTTTTTTTTAACTTTAAAACCCCAATACCATGTTATCAACAACAGTAAAGAACCTATTCTCTTGGCAAATCCTGTGTCTATTCTGCTTAATCAGTGCCTTCCAAACTCAAGTTATCGCACAACCAAGCACCTTCAAACACACTGCAACAACAAGCAATACCACCAACAATTACACCCTAATCAACCATGGTCGAACGAACGGACAGCCCAACAAAATCATCTTTGTGACGCATGATTATGGCAGTGGTCCTTATGTGAAATCTCCTTTTGGAGTGTGGTACACGAATGGTAAATGGTCTGTTTTTCAGCAAGATAGAACGCCTTTACCCAAAAATGCAAAATTCAATGTATTGGTACAGACTACAGCTGATAGAGGCGTATTCATCCACAAAGCTACTCGCAACAACCTCTCTGGGCATATCACAACGATTGATGACCCTAACACAAATGGAAAACCCAATGCAAAAATTATTGTCACCCAACATTGGGGAGCATCAAGAGCTTACAATAATCATCCCATTGGAGTCTATTATCAAGGTGGTAAATGGCACGTTTTCAACCAAGATTTAGGAAAAATGTCAGAAGGTGCGATGTTCAATGTTATGGTGAATCACACCAAATCTTTTCAACACACTGCCACAGGTTCTACCATGAAAATGGGGCATGTCACAAACCTCAATCATTCCAATACCAATAATTCACCCAACGCTTTTGTGTTCGTGACGCAATGTTGGACAAGCGTTTACAATCCACATCCAGTAGGAGTTTGGTATTCGGGTGGTAAATGGACAGTTTACAATGAAGACCGAATCAAAATGCCTGCAAATTCGAAGTTCAATATTGTAGCTTTTAGTTTGAGTGACCAGCCTCAAAATGTTTCCACTCCAAAAGTAACGAATGCACGATTGAATGCGGTAAATCCAAATGTAGTAAGAGGAAGAGGCAGAAGTACAGAGGTTGTCAGGTTTAAAGGAACGATTACCTTCAATGGTAGAGGAACGGTCAAGTATCGTTTTATGAGAAGCGACGGAGCAAAAGCCCCCACAAAAAGTTTGTATTTTGATAGAGCTGGTACAAAATCCGTCACGACTGAATGGCATTTAGGTAAATCCTATCAAGGGTGGCAAGCAATCGAAATTATTTCTCCCAATAAAATGCAGTCCAACCGAGCTACTTTTACTGTGAGGTAGATGTATGGACTAAAAAGTGTGTGGTAAGAATAGATTTTTCACAGATAGACGAAATTTTGTTTTTTACCTGAAATTGGCTAAATTGCTGATAACCACAAACTGCAATTTAGCTAAATATTCAAAGAATGTTTTGTAGTACACTACTGCAAAAGGCACCTACTCACCCTTTAGTTTTCAATCATTTAAACCCTTAGTATTATGTTTTTTTCTTTCAAAAAAATGCTCTATTCTTGTTGTTTTTTACTCACCTTATTGTTTTTATCCGATAGCCTTTTTGCACAAAAAAACTACCGAACCAAGACCAATCGAACGAATAATGTTGACAGAGTGAATACTCAAGTTGGAGGAGGAGATTGTTGTCGAAACCAAAATGGAGCTTGTGTGAATAGGGCAACAGGACAAGCCTGTGCAGGAGTGAAAGATTGTCTGCCTTGTACCCAACAAAGCACGCAAGCACCAACAGGATGGGGACAAGCAGGTGCGGGAATCGCCTGTTCAGAATGCCCGACTTGCAATGATTGCCTCCAAAATTTGAGTTTCAAAGCTCCTTTGGTGAACAATATTTTGCCATTGTATGTGGATAAGGGCGGACAAACCTACATCAACAAAGCCCGTATTTCTGGAAATTTTGAACCCACAAAAGGGAATGCCTTCAATTTGGGAAGCTCCAAAACTCCTTTCAAAGCAGTTTATGCCCAAAAATTGGTGGGACAAGTTTCTAAATATTCTGATCGACGCTTGAAAACCAATATATCCGAACTTCCTTATGGTCTGCAAACGGTAATGAATTTGAAGCCAAGTATTTATCACTACAAAAACAATACAGAAGGTAAACGAGATTTGGGTTTGATTGCACAAGATTTGCAGGAGGTCGTGCCAGAAGTGGTGGACGAAAGCGGTGAATTTTTGAGTGTGGATTATACTGCCTTAGTACCTGTTTTGATTCAAGCGATTCAGGAACAACAGGCAATTATTGAAAGCCAAAAGTCAACGATTGAAGTCCAAAAAACAGCTATGGAAGAAACCCAATTGGAGTTGAAGGATTTGAAGGTGAACTTGGATGAGGTAATGGAGTTTCTTCAATTGAAGGGAGAGAAAGTGGGAGATGTCAATGAATAAAAGAATATAGTTTTGATTTTGTGCAGCGCACCATTGAAGGGGAACTTTGATGGTGCGTTTTTTTGTGGATAAAAATCGACCTTGTTAATGTTCTTCAATAATCAGGCATTATACTCCAATTACTTTCATCCTGAACTTCCTTCTTCAAATAGAAATTTTCTTTGCTTGTCATTTCTGATTGTTCGGCTTCGGTTTTGTCCGCATAGCCCAGTAAGTGCAACAAACCATGCACCATCACCCGCTTCAATTCCTCCAAAAAAAGCACCCCAAATTTTTGTGCATTTTCTTCGATACGTGGGACACTGATAAAAATATCTCCCTCGATACAGCAGTTATCATCAGAATTATTGAAGGTAATCACATCCGTTAATGTATCGTGATTGAGGTATTGCACGTTCATTTCGTGGAGATATTCATCGCTGCAAAAAATATAATTGAGTTCGGTGAGGTCATACCCTTCTTCGATGACCACTTGATGAAGCCATTCACGGTAGTTATTTTCTTTAGTAGAAGATAGCTCGAAAGCGAGGGGAGGTTCGGTATGGAAAAAAATGGGTTTTTCGTTGTTCAATGGTTCCAAAGCAATCGGTTTGATGTGTTATTTATTGCTTCAAGATACTCATTTAAACGGCAAAGAGGGAAGTCATTGGGGGATTAATTGAGCAAAAAAGAAATTTCTACTTGCCGACCATCATTTGAATATTGGACGCTATCAGAGAGTTCTCGCATCAAAAACACACCTCGACCATTGGCACAAGCAAGTCTATCGGGTTTGGTTGGGTCGGGAAGCCTTTCGGGATTGAATCCTTTTCCTTCGTCTCTCACTACAAAACACAGCGCACCTTGGTTGGATTGCATACGGATGTGGACATGCTTGCGGGGATCTGCTTGATTTCCGTGAAGAATGCAGTTGTTTACCGCCTCTGTCAACACCAATAGAATGTTGAAATAAACTTCGTCGTTGATTTCAAATCTATTTTTGACCTTCAATACATAAGGTTCTACGAGTTGAATGTTTTGTGGATGCGAACTTAATTGCAGGTAAAATTCTTTGTTGGCAAACATAAATTTGTTTTTTTATAGATGGTTTTAGATAGCACTTTACATGGGTATTTACTTGGTTAATAAGTGATTATTTTGTTGAGTTTGAAAAATGTGTATAGTGATAGTGAGTATAAATTGTGCGTTTTTAGGCTTGGTTTAAAAGAATCCTAATAACACAAAAAACGAGCAATAAGTTTTGGTGAAAACCTAAATTGCTCGTTTTTTATGTATTGTGTTTAGAAGCTAATTGCATTGAAATATCGTTCTACCAATGACTTGTAGTAAGGCTTGAGCGAAGGAGGAACGGTTTTGTAAAGTTCCACTTCTGACTGCCTTTGTTTGAGGTATTCTTCAATCGCAGGTGGTACATTTCTGGATTTAATCTGAGCCGTTTTCGATTCTCGTTTTTTCTCTTTTTCACGCTGTTGCATAGCATCTTCGGCTTCGAGTAGGCGGGTCATGATTTGATTTTGTCGCTTAATCATTTCGGAGGTCAATCGCTTGTTGACCAAGTCGGTTTCTGTTTCCTCCATTTCACGCGCCAATTCTTCGAGTTTCTGCCCCAAACCATCTTTCGTTCCATCGTTTTTCTGTTCTTTTGCCAATTGTTGCATCGCCTGCCGTAGAGCAGCCTGTTTTGCAGCCATTTGCGCCATTTCCTTACTCATTCCCTTGCCCGACATTTTGCCCTGTTTCATGGCATCTTGTGCCTGTTTTATTTGGTCGTTCAGCTGTTTTTGCATATCACTCATGCCCTTCATTCCTGGTTTTTGTCCAGGTTTTTGACAAGATTGATTGCCCTGCATTTGCTGCGCCATTTGTTGTTGCATTTGTTCCATCGTCTCACTTAGCATCAATGCTAGGTTGTTGGTACTCGTCATCACATACTGTTGGTGAGCAGTCGCTTTGGGAACTTTTCGGTCTTCGAGTTGGTCAATGGCATCATCCAAATTTCGATTGATATCCGCCAATTCCTTGGTGATAAATGCCTCCAATTGAAAGACTCGTTTACTCAATGCCACCAAACTATCCTGAATGATTTCTGCATCATCTTTCAGTTTGTGTTGGTCTTGCAAAAGGCTGACATATTGTGGTGTATTGATGGTCGAAGCCGCAATATCGTCCATCAAACCTTCTTGGTCGTGAGAAAGGTCAATCAAGTTTTCGAGCAATTGACGAATGGCTTGCATGTCCTCACCTGCCTGTTCCATTTGCATTTCCATCTGCATCATTTGCATTTTCTGCGCCATCTCTTGCATCTTCTGACCAGCATTCTTTTGCTTCTGACCAGCATCTTTCTGCTCCTGTTTTTCCATCTCCTCACTACTCTCTTGCTGCTCTTGCGAAATATCGTCTTGTTCCTCTTTGGTTTCTTCCTGCAAATCATCAGAAGGTTTTTCCAACTCTTCGTTCATTTTTTGCAGTTCTTCCATATCCTTTTTGATGTCCTCAAATTTTTCGTTGAGTTCGTCTTGGTCTTGCTTTTGTTCCTCAAGGCTTTCCCCATCTTGTTTCTGCTCCGTTTCTTCCCCTTCTTTTTCTTGCTCTTCGCCCAATTCTTGCAGTTTTTCGATGGTCTCGTTCATTTTTTGCTCAAACTCCAATTGTTTGAACAATTCCATCAACCTATCCAATTCATTTTCAAGCTGCTCATCGGTCATTTCCATGTCTTCCAACTCTTCCATGAGGTCTTCCTTGTTCAACTCCTCCATCAGTGACTCCAATTTCTCCATCAACTCCTTCAACTCATCGGTCATCACTTCCTCAAACAACTCTTGCAGTTTCTCCTGTTTTTCTTGAACGTTCTCGTTAAACTCCTTATACTCTTTCTGTTCCTCCAAATTCTCATTGAAGTTCTCTTGTGTCTTTTGGATTTTTTCATCCAATTCCTTGTGCTTGTCCAACATTTCCTGAATGTTCTCTTTGTCCTCCCAAGTCAGTTCTTTTTTCTGCACAAGCTTGTCTTTCATTTCCTTCGCATCCTTCCTCAATTCCTTGGCATCGTCAATCACATCCTTCAAATCATCCTTCAACTCCTCATTTTTCTCTTCCGCCAAATCATCCAATTCATCAATTGTAGGCATTTCAAAGGTTCGCATATTTGTTTTTGCCGACTTGCTGCCATTTACCGCATCGTTGTCCCAAACTTCAAAAAAGTAGCTCAACTTGTCGCCAGGCTTCAAACCCATGCCTTCCAAATCCCAAAAATGATTGAAGGTAGAAGCACGTTTGTTCACCCCAACATTCATCGGAAACGATTGGAAATCATTGCCTCGACTTGCAACGAAATTGCCTTTTTTATCTTTCGATTCGACTTTGTATTTAAAGTCGATGCTTTTGATGCCATAATCATCCGTAGACTCACCCAAAAAGTAAAGGTGCTTGTCGTTGGTACTGTCTTGCATTTGTTCCGCCGAAATCGTTGGATGCACATCAGGAATCACCGAAATTTGATAGCTAATCGAATCTGCGTTTGGCAATTGTTCGTTGGACAAGAAAACCGCATATTCCGAATTGCTGCGGAATGATTTGTTGTGGGTAAACAAGCTTTCTTCCTTGCGGTCTGTCTCCAAACGTTTACCTGTTTTGCCAAAAACCATTTCCACTTTGTCTGTGCTTTCGGCTTCAAAACGCCAAGTAACCTTCGTTCCCGTAGGAATCACCATGTCTCCCGAATTTCGCAATACCTCATCGTCCTTACCCACATAGGCAGGATAGTCCAAAACGGCATCAAAACTCAACATCGTAGGTTTTGGAATTACCTTGATACTATACTCTTTCGACTCAAAGCCAGCAGCTTCCAAGAAAAAACTTACATCTTTTTGAAGCTTGTTGAATTTGTAGTAAAATTCTGTTGGGCTTTTCTTTTTGAGTTTATAAGGGAAATTGTTGTAGTGAATAAAGGCTTCATTCGGTAGAGCCGAACCTTCAATTTTCACTTCAACAGTCAAATCTTCATGCTGTACTGCCTCCAAATTATCCGTCACCAATTGAAAGTGAAAAGGAGCAGCAGGGTCATAGTGTGTTTTGTAGTCAATGATTCGATTGGCACTCGTTGTCATCAATTGTGGTGCGCCAAACAATAAAACCAAAAATATCAACAAAGGAATCGCGGCATATTTGACGTATTTCTTGTTGTTACGCAAATCAATCGCTCCCGAAAAAGGAACAGGTTTGATGTCTTCAATCTTTTGGTCGATACTCGCCTCAATCAAAGATGCATCCGAAACTTGAGTCGCCTGATGCTTCAACTGCAATATATTCAATAATTTATCTTCCACATTTGAAAAATGCGTTCCGATAATACTCGCCGCTTGTTGGTGTGAAATCACCTTCCCCAACTTGAAATACTGCATCATTGGAATAATCATCCAATTGATGAGCACAAAAGCACTCAAAGTCAAAAAACCGAAAAAGAAAGCGGCTCTGACATTGGTGGGAAAATAGAATTGGGACTCCAATAGCGTCAACGCCAATACTGCAAGCAGTATCAAGCCTACACTGTACAGTGCGCCCTTAATCAGCCTATTGACGTAATACTTGCGTATAAATTCGTCTAATTTAGCGATTAATAATTGATAATTGGATGATATTTTACTCATATTTATGGACTTCAATCTTTTTATAGACAAGAATGGAAAATACTATAATTTAACGGTTTGTGCAAACATATTATAGTCGTCAAAACGAATGTTTGAGTATTTAACATTTTTTGGCTTTCTATTAACGTTTAGACGGGGGAAGTTGTTTCTGTAACGGTGGGTTTTAATGTTTTTGGTGAAAACTTTAGCCGTAGCTTTTATTCAATGACAAATTGAGCCGAATTCGATAGGTCGGAAACGGAGACGCATATCATTTATTTTTTTTGAGATGTTGATACACCATTTTTCGAAGCGATTCCATGCAGCGGGATTTCATGACTTTTGTCACGTTTGTAGTTTTGTAATTTTGTCTTTGAGTAATCTCTTTTATATTCAATCCTTCATAGTAAAACATGTACAACAAATCTTGGCAGAGCATCCGCAGTCTGGGAATTAATTCTGTAACCATTTGTTGCCGATCGGTCAAATTTTTGGCATGTTGAGGAACGATTTTCAGTTGCTCCAAAAGCCCTTTGTCAACCTCTAAATTTGCCGTTTTGATTCTATTGTTTCGATTTTGAAGTAAAAATAGTTTTCGCCCAACAGCAAACAAATAAGTTTTGATGCTTCCTTTCATTTCACCCAAGCGACCTGTTTTGGCATTCTTATACAGAACTAAAACACTTTCTTGGAAAATATCCAATGCCAATTCTTCATCACAAGCCGTTTTTTGACAAAGCCACCTGATAAACTCTTTTCGATAAGCTCGATATAATACCTCTAATGCCTTGGACTCTCCCTCTTTGATGCGTTCCAGCCACTGGTATTTATTTTGTTCTAATTGAGTTAGTTCAGTCATTTGTTAGCAGCTAATTTTCATCAAAAGTACAAATTAAGTACCAATCAATACAAACCCACTCCATGATTTTACATCGACTTCCTGCAATTGAAGCAGCCTCAATTTTGCAGTACGCAAAGCTTTTGGATAACTTTCTCCCTCCAATATCTCCTCAAACAAATACTGGGTCAATAAACTGCTCGGTCGGTCATACACCTTAAACAAAGTCGACACCACATTCTTCGCTCCTGCATACAAAAAACCTCGATTTACTGCCATCATTCCTTCCCCTTTCGCCAATTCTCCAATGCCACTTTCACAACTGCTCAACACCACCAAATCGGCTTGCAAAGGAAGTTGGTAAGCTTCGTCCATAGATAGGATGCAGTCGATTTCGGAGGAGGGAAGTGAGAGGCGAGAAGCGGGAGTTAAGGTATCCATTGTTACATCTCGTTTCTCACTTCTCTCCTCTCGCTTCTCAGATTCAGGATAAAACACCAAACCCGACAATTTCGGCTGTTTATCATTCACCACTCCATGCGCTGCAATCAACAAAAAACGACTTTTCTCTACCACTTCCTGAAACCGCTTTTTAGTTGCTTCCTCATGTAAAAAAGTTTGTGCTGATAAACCCTTTTGGGCGAATAAATTGGCAATTCCCTCAGTCTCCAATTTGGAATGAGGCAGAGGAGTCCAGGTTCCATCACTACGCAATGCCTCTGATCGTATTGCCCAAGACCGTATGTTATTCGCAGCAACTACCCACTGTTCGCTTATGCCTTTTTTTCTATTTTTACCCTCTTTTTCAGGATTGCCGCTCGTTTCTAACTTCTCGTTTCCCACTTCCGATTCATAAACAGGTGCAAAGCCGACAAAACCATTGACATCAGCAGGAGCTCTTTCGCCCTGTTTGTTCAACAAATAATGCCACAATGTAGCCGAATAATGATAAGATACTTCAAAGTGTAAGAGTGCATAGTCCAATGATTGATAAGGTTTTGTTGAGTCTTTTTCTTCCTCATTTGCTATATAGATTTTTCCACTATCCTTAGGACGAGAACAAATCAAAGCTTCAAACGGAAGGTAGTGTAAAATACCATGCGGAATGATAATCAATTGTTGGACAGTCTCTTCTTCCATTGAAGGATCAATCAAATACATTTCCAAAGGTTGCAGCAGTTCTTGGTACAATTCATAGCCTTTTTGGGTATATTCTTCAAATTTGTGGTTCTGAATGGCACTTAGAAAATCTTCTACTAATTGCTCGAAACCATCGATTTTTTCTAAATCTAATACTTCAAATTCTTTCTTACCAATCAAGAAAATGTAATAACGACTTTCTCCAATGAAATAACTCACCATCCATTGATTGGCTGTTAGATTTGCTTGGATTTCTTCAATTGAAGCCGTTTCTGTTTGGTATTTCAATTGGTGGTAATCTGGATAATCTTGCTCAAGGCTCTGAACAACTCGTTTGTATTTTTGATAAATATTAAAATAGTCGTTCTCAAATTTTTCCAACAAACCCTCATTTTTTCCATCTTCTCTTCTTTCTTGTTTTTGAATACTTTTCTCCAAATAATCCAATTCAATTTTCAGATTCTTTTCATTTTGAAGTAATTCTCTGGGAATACTTCCCCGTTCTTTGGCAATGTTTTCTTGAAAAGAAGCGTATAAAATCGCTCCTTTTGCTTTTTCTGAAAACATAAAAGCGAACTCTCTTTTATCTATAGAAATCGGAGCGTTTAGAGCAGCATAGATTCCCTTCCTGTAATTTTCAGTAGCAATTCTAGCCGACAAGCCGAGTTTGGCTTTCATGGAGTGATAGCTTTGGCGCAAACGACAAATCAATTCATCCACTAGTTGGTAGGTTGATAATACTACTTCATAGTCTCGTATATTTTGAGTAGTCCATTGATAGCAATTGAAGAATACGGATGCTTTCAATACCAAAGTATCAAGGATATGGGTGTCAAAAGGAATATCTTGTAGTTTTGGATTTTTGTAAATATCTGATTCTTCGAAATTTGAACATAAAATTTGAATCGCTTTTTGTATAGATTCGAGTGCTTCTTGATAACTCGATTGCTGATTCAAAATCTCACCAATCGAACAGAGGCAACGAGCAACTTCCATAAATTGAGAAGCTCCTACAACAGAGAGTTTGTCTAAAGATCGGTGGAAATATTCTAAAGATTTTTGTGGATTGTTTTTTAAAACATAGATTTTTCCAATTAGATATTCGTTTCCAGCTACGGCGAAGTCTTTTCCTCCAAAATACAAAGTGTTAAGGTGCAGTGCTTTTTGGGCATAGCCCAAAGCTGTCTCGTAATCTTTTTTTTCTACATGAATTTGCGCCAAATGAAAATACCCTTGTGCGAG
>JBGCDY010000354.1:0-4991 GCA_045105835.1 Chitinophagales bacterium | reverse complement strand
ATTGTGTTTGTGTGTTTTGTACCTTATCGCTTCTTCGTTTTTGTGTATTCCAAAATCCCGCAAAAAAATAGGTCCTTTGGGAATGTCGTTGTGGTCTAAGAATTCTTCCAACATATCGTATAAATTCCAAGGACTGTTGGACACATAAAAAACAGGATTGTTTTGTTCGCCATCCATCCCCTTTCGCAATGCCCAATAAAATGCAGCTACTCCCCTGAATGCCAGTCGAGAATAGGCATTTTTGAAGAAAGTATGGTACAGCATTCTGCTTTTTGACACCACATCTGTTTTGATAACCGTGTCGTCCATATCGCTGATAATTCCAATTTTGGTATTGGGAATCGGCATCAATATTTCGCCCGTAGTGACAATCGTTCCATCAAAAGGAACAGGCGCGTCCAACAATTCTATTTTGAGTGTTTGCCAAAGTGTAGTGTGAGAAGAGGGGGTAGGAAGTTCGGTGTTGAGGATGTAATAGCCTTCTTCATCGGTCATCAAATCAAAAGAATGTTCGTCAAAAATCAATCGAACATGGGCATTCGGAATCTCATCACTTTCAAAACGTTTGTAAACATTCACAAAATTTTTCCATTTCCCATCCTTCAATGTCGGTGCGATATCAGGATTCTCCAGCACTCGCCCCCTGCAATACAAGCGTTTACCATTGCAGTAACCCCGATAAGGAATCACTTGCAGTTCTCCAATACTTTTGGTTCTATTACCAATGTCCAGTTTTAGTTGGTCAAATCGGTGTTCAACTTGCTCCAGTCTTTTCCAAAGTTGGTCTTTCCAAGTGGTCATAGGATTAAGAATAATGAACAAATAAGGATTTCAAAATTAATAGAAATTAAGTAGGAAGACAGAAAAGAGAAGCGAGATGTGAGACTCAAGACGAATCACTATCAAGCGATTAGTAAAGCCATTAATTTTAGGTGATTTTGTCCATCTACTCAATGCTTAAATGCTCTGTTCGAAAATTAGGGGATTAAAATGAAGAAATGGATACGAATATACAAGTAATGAAATAATCAAACAAAAAGTTGCATTTATCGCTTGAATTCAGGAAGCAATTACGAGTCACTATTTACCAATCACCCATCACTGCAATTTTTTGAATTCCCGCCAAATCATCCAACTCACAAAGATAATTCCCATGATATTGACTGGAATCCCTGCATAATAAATCCCATCTACGCCAAACCACAAAGGCAACAATAGGACTGCGGGAACATACAACAACAGCTCTCTGGCGACAATAATGATGGCTGCACCTTTGGCATTTCCAATCGACTGAAAAAAGGTACTGCCCAATAGAAAGAGTGGAAATGCGGGAAGGGTCAATTGCATCATCCGAAAATTGAATATATCATTGGAGGAAAAGACGGCATCGGGCAACATCCAGCCCATAATCGTCTCTGGAAAAAACATGATGACTCCCCAAATAAAGAACAGAAAAACAGTGCCACTCGATAGAAAGGTCAAAAATGTTTTCCTAACCCGTTCATTGTTTTTTGCTCCAAAATTGATGCCCACCACAGGCTGCATCGCTTGTGCAAATCCCATCACAGGAAGCACTATCAATATAACAACTCGATAACAACTCCCCATAAATGCCAAGTCCCAATCTGTGCCATAATGCGCCAAAGACTTGAAAACAAATGCTTGCTGGACAAAAAACATGATTTGCAACATCATTGCCGAAACGCCAATACTTAGAATCGGACGCAACAGTTTTCGCTCCAAACCAAAGGCAGTCAAGGATACAGGGTAAGCCGCATGACCTCTCACAAAATAGCCTACTCCCAAAATGGTGAATACTGCCATTGCAGCCACAGTAGCCCATGCTGCCCCTGCAATTCCCATCTCGAAAACGATGATAAACAAAGGATTCAGCACTATATTGAGCAATGTGCTGAAGATTCCCAATGCCATTGCCTCTTTGATTTTACCTTCGGCACGGATAAGCATATTGAGGGCTACGGAATAAATCCGAAAAAATGCTCCCAACATGGTGATTTGGTAATACAGCGTTCCCATCTCCAAAATATCTCCTTTGCCTCCCAAAAAGGCAATCAAATCACGGGCAAAGTAAATCCCCAGCAAACTCACCACAAGCGAAACTACCACAGACAAAGTTGTCAGCGTACCAAAAATCTTCTTTTGGGTCTCGCCATCATCCGAACCAATCGCCATACTCAACACAGCAGAAGCCCCCATACCAATCATTGCCGAAAAACCATTGGTAATCATCGTCAAAGGGAAAGCAAGCGAAATGGCTGCCACCGCATTTTGACCAATAAACTGCCCCACAAAAAGCGCATCTACAAAAGCATTGATGCCATTGATAGACATTCCAATGATGGCAGGTGCGGACAAACGAAGCATCAATTTCCAGATACTTTCCGTTAATATTTCTTGAGTAAGGGTGTTTTTAGTAGCAATTTCTGCCATTGAGTTCAATTTGTCGCAAAAGTCCATAAATAATTGGAACTTTTATAGTTTCACTTGTAAGGATTCAGAAGCGATTGCAGTAATTGACGTATCTTGCAGCCGTTTTTTTATGCATTTACTAAATCATCGATTTTGTAGATGTGATTCATTTTATTAAATTTTTAGAACAATGAGTTTAGAAGTGATTTCAGGTGAGATTCAAAAACGAGCAGGTTCTCTTGCTCCATTGGGCGCAAGTCTTAAGATTGTTTTAGGCGACGATATTGTTTTTATTGATGGAACAGGAGACACAAATGTAGTCTCTAACAGCAATGAGGAAGCAGATTGTACCATTACGACAAGTCCAGAGACATTTGCCTCGCTTCAAAGCGGTGAGTTGAATCCCATGCAAGCAGTGATGAATGGAGATATTACCATCGAAGGTGATATGATGGTGGCTATGCAATTGCAGGGCTTGATGTAGGAAGAATGTTTGCAGAGAATTGACAATGAACCATGAGTGAGGCGTATTTCATGTACCTTTCACTCATGGTTTTTACAAAAAAAACTTTTTTTAAAAAAAAGCCAAAATTCAAAGACCTGTCCAATCCCAACTATTTCTATCCACCACAGATTTCGATTCCCTCCATTTTTCACTCCCTGCAAAGCGAAACCGCCTACATCAGTTCTTCACTTGGGTCCCAAAAAACGGTTTTGAAATCCTGAATTTTATCGTTTTTCACCACGACCCCTTCATTCTCCAACAATTGCTGCATGGTATTTACTTCTCCAAAATGGTGTTTGCCCGTCAATTGCCCATTTCGATTGACGACTCGATGAGCAGGCACATTTTCGGGCTGGATATGGGAATTGTTCATCGCCCAGCCCACCATACGAGCCGAGCGAGCAGCCCCCAAATAGCGAGCAATGGCACCATAAGAAGTCGCTCGACCAGAAGGAATGAGCAATGCAACTTGAAATACTTTTTCGTAAAAGGTCATGGAAGCAAAATTTGAAGTGTTGAAAATTGTTTCAGAAATTCAAGACAACAGTAGTCTCCAAGACTACTGTTGTCTAAGTTGATGGTTTTAGCCAAAGAACCATTGTTTTTCTTTGCTTCAAAGTTAACATTTGGAAGTCAATCATTTGGTGAAGTGCTCTTAAAAAATCAATTTTGCGGTCATAAATTTTACCTTTGCAGCAAGAAATTAGTGCAAGACCTTACTATTCCATCTTCCAAGTTTCTATGAAGCATTTCATGCAAATCTGATGTTGAAGTGTTGTTTTAATTTTCATTCTTATTTTAATTTTCATTCGTTTCTATGGAATTAATCACCAAAATAAAGGCAAGCGGCATCAACAATCTTTCCGATGCCCGTTATTTTTCGACATTTGCAGAATGGATAGGCTTCAATTTTGACGCTGAATCCTCCAATTATATGGCTTTGGAGAAAGCGAAAGAAATCATTGGATGGTTGGCAGGCCCTCGCATTGTGGGGGAATTCGACAAACAAAATATTGAATACATCAATGCAGTTTGTACTGCCCTGAAAATTGACAGCATCCAAACGGATTTAGATTTGAATTTCAGTCTGTTAAGCCCAGTGGTTTCTACGGTGATGAAAAGAATTGTAGTAGATGGTTTTTTAGACAGTAGCAGGTTGGAGAGCATCTTGATGGCAAATAGTGGTAAGGTGGCTTACTTTATTTTGGATTTTACCCAAGCTCCTTATTCTTGGGAGGAGCTTCAAAATCACCCCCATTTTTCGCCCACACAGTTGAAGGAGTGGTGTGAAGATTACCCCATTGTTTTGCATTTGCCCTTCACGCCTGAGAATGTTCTGGAGATTGTTGAGCAGGTTCAACCTTTTGCGCTGAATATGGCTGGGGGAACGGAAGACAAAGTAGGATTGAGGGCTTTTGATGACATTGACCCCTTGGTTGAATTATTAGAAATAGAGGATTGAGGTTTTCTGACAAATTTTATGGAGAATATAAAGACTACAATAGTCTGATTTCATAAAAGAGCAACGATTAGCAAAATAGCACTCTAACCTTTACAGAGAGACTATTGTAGTCTCAGTGTACGATTTTAATCATCAAATATACCCTATAAAAACATGAATCCTAATATAGACCGACTCAAAAAAGACCTTGCCTTTATCAGCCAAGTACAACCTGCCCGTAATTACCGCAATATCAATTCCCTTAATACTGTTGCGGCTTATATACAATCCCAATTTGAAGCTGCGGGTGGTCGAGTGGAATTTCAAGAATTTGT
This sequence comes from Chitinophagales bacterium, assembly GCA_045105835.1. Lineage (GTDB taxonomy): Bacteria > Bacteroidota > Bacteroidia > Chitinophagales > UBA2359 > JAUHXA01. Next base: position 280 of record JBGCDY010000354.1, on the reverse strand, counting down.
GGCAGATGGGAATACCTACAAAAATGTGATTACTTCTTTTGGACCACAAAATGGTGAACGAATAGTGGTAGGTGCACATTATGATTCTTTTGAAGATACTTCTGGGGCGGATGGCAATGCAAGTGGTGTGGCAGGTATCTTGGAGATGGCTCGTTTGTTGGGAATGCAAGAAGAAAAATTGCCGTATCGGATTGATTTGGTAGCCTATGTTTTGAAGGAAGCTCCTTATTACGAAACCGAAAACATGGGAAGTGCCATTCATGCTCAATCTTTGTTTGAT
>JBGCDY010000353.1:0-4429 GCA_045105835.1 Chitinophagales bacterium | reverse complement strand
TTTTAAGAAAAAAAAATATTTCAATTACCCAAAAGCCTCAACAAAAGCAGCCAAATATTTGTGTTTATTCGCTTCAATAGAATAATAATCTTCAACTCTTTTTCTCGCTTCAATTCCCATTCGCTTTCGCAAAACCTCATCTTCAAGCAACTGCTGCAAAACCTTCAACCATTCCGCATCCGTTTTTACCAAAAAACCAGAAACCCCCTCTTCAATCACCCTAAAATTGGCGCCAATCGCCGTTGCCACCGTAGGGATCCCCAAAGTCATGTACTGCAAAGCCTTCAAACCACTCTTCCCATACACCCATTCTTCATCAGGCAAAGGATACACCCCAATATCTATGCGCTGCAAATTTTGAACCTCCGTAGCCGATTCCCATTTGATAGCCTCCAAATCAATCCCTTCCATCTGAAAACTGGGGTCACCAATGACCAACAATTTGAAAGGGTGGATTTTTTGAAGCTCCAGAAAAACATCCTTCAATAAATGCAAATATTTTGAAGTACTATGACTACCACTCCAACCAATCGTAATTGGATTTTCATTGCTATAAGAATTGACAGGAAGGTACGTTTTTGTATTAATTGTAGAAGAAATATCCGTCGTATTGGTATTGAATTGCTGTACGAAGTTGTCCAGTTTTGGCGTGCAAACAATAACGTGTTTGGCCTTTTTCATCAAAAAAATGGGTTTCCCTCGTCCTTTGAAGGATTCCATAAATCGGTTGGCACTGCTGCTATGCCTCAAAAAAACCATGTCGTCAATATCGTAAATGATTTTTGGGTTGAACAAAGCATACAATCGCTCAAAAATGGGAGGACCAAAAGGGGTTACCCACAAAAAAATATACACCCCATCATAAAAAGGCAATCGAAACAAATCTACCACACGCCTTGCATAACCCACCAAAGTCCAAAAGACCTTCTGCAAAAAATGCCCCTTCTTATACACCACATTCCAAAAAGCCATACTCATAAAAGGAGATACTTCAATATCGTAACCCTCCGAACGCAAATACGTCAAATATTGCTCATACTTCAATCGCTGACCAGGAGCCGTATCTTCAGGATGCGGACAAATAAGTAGAATCTTCTTTCGTTTCATCCACAAAAAAAACACTTTTTTACCAAAACAAATAACATCCTTCAAAATCAATTTGGATAAGATTTTTCCATCCCGCCAAGCTGCAATTTCTTATTCCTCGTTTTTTTACTATATTTAGACCAATTATTGCACTACAATTCGAGTGTATTCTTCGGTAACGACGGTTCTAAGCACCGAAGGTATAGTGCGAAAAGAAGATTTGATTTGAAGAATAAGAGGAACATCATTTATTTGTACGACTCTTCAAAACAAAAAAATCTTGCAGAATGTATCAGCGACTAAAGTCGTCGTTACCGAGTTATTTTAAAGAACAGGCTGGATTAATTCGAGCAAAAGTTAGAATAGGTTAATTATCAGTTGCTTGGAAAACACACCCGTCACCATACCGTTAACAGCTTTATGCAAAAGAACATACCCACAAAATTTGTCATTCCATTGGTCCTGCTCATTCCTCTTTTGAGTATGCTATTTTTTGAGATGGGCAAAGACATGGGCTACAAAAAAGGACATCAAGTCGGCGTAGAAGAAGGCGAATCACAAGGTTTTACACTTGGCTATGACAATGCCATGTTGGACGCTCGTGAACTCATTTATTTGGCGCACAAAGGAGCTTACGGCCTTTTTGTAGATGAAGAACAACAAACCTATTTGCCCTATCAATATGTCATCAACCGACTGCATCGAAAAAAATACAAAGTCCCTATAGATAGTCTGGTCGACACCATCAACACCGCCATATTGAAGAGTTTGGTCAATTTTGAAGACTTCTCCAAACGAGAAAGCGATAGCCTCATTGCAGCCTATGAAGGCATCCACGATGCCCTTGCCAAAAGGGTAGAACAAGATTTTACCCCACTCACCAACCTACTCGACAAAAACATTTCTACCCGAAAAACAACGAGCCAATTTATGAACAGCATCAGTCAAAACACTTGTGACTTGGTCGCTCTACTGAATCCCCTTCAAAAGCGAAAACTGGCAAATAGCCTCATAAAAGCGGGTAAAATTGTGGTGCGAAAAAGTGAAATGCGTTTGGACAGCGATACCGAAATCACCGATAAATTATTGGACGATATAGGAAGCGACATCTGCAATATCATCACCAAAAACTCCTTTTCCACCGTAGATGAGCTATTTGACGAATACGCCACCGTCACCGATTTTACCGAAAACATATCCATCAGCAAACACCACCGAGAACTTGTCAAAAAACTATTAACTGTTGAAGACGAAGTGACCATCAATGTCAAAGAAACCTTCAAAAGAGACGTAATGGGCTTCGATGCTCTAGCTTTTGATGCCAACATAGACTTCAATGTAAACGCCAAAGTAGGCGCAGGAGTGGACTTAGACGACTACTTCAAAGCCAGTGTGATACAAGAACAACAACAAGATTCCACGATAGAAAACTACATCGTTATAAGTGTCGCTCCGCCCAAAGTTTTGACCACAGACATAGACTTCAATGTGAAAAGTGTTAATGAATTTTTTAGCAAAAGTTTGGAAGGGGACGAAATCACCGCCCTCATCAAGGAAGGCAAAAAAATGGCAGTCGAAAAAGCCATTGCAGAGGGCATCTTAGAACAAGCCGAAAAAAGCACCCAATTGGTCTTCGAACAGCTCTATTTTCCCTTGCTGATGAATACCGACAAGTTCAAATTGGTCGTGCGCTACAAAAGAGACAAAATTGGACAAGAAGGCACACAGCCCGAAATAGGAGAAAAATACTGACCAAAATGCGAAATTGTCTCCTTCAATAGCAAAAAACACAAACGTTTAAACTTCACTTTTTGTACCTTTGCAGCCTGATTACAAAAATCACCTATTTTAGTGTAGTGATGAATTAATTTGAAGACACAATTTGAATCAATTCGTACAATAAAATAGTGATGAACTGCTCGATATCACCAAAAAGAAAATAATTCATCTTGAGAAACGAGCAACCAGTCACTAATTACCAATCACTACCATAAATTTTTGTAGTCTAACAACTGAATAAAAGTTCTCTATTTTATAAAAAAATTTCATTCTCTTATGAAAGTTTCAGTGATAGGTGCAGGTAATGTTGGAGCCACGGTTGCCAATGTCGTAGCACATGGTAATTTTGCGAAAGAAGTTGTTTTATTGGACATCAAAGAAGGCGTAGCAGAAGGCAAAGCCCTGGATATTTGGCAAACAGCTGCAATCAATTCTTACAGCACAACAAGTGTTGGTGTGACAAATGATTACTCTGCAACAGCAAATTCAGATGTAACTGTAATCACCTCAGGAGTGCCTCGTCGCCCAGGTATGAGCCGTGACGATTTGATTGGTATCAATGCCAAAATCGTAAAATCGGTAACCGAAAACGTAGTAAAACATTCTCCAAATACCATCATCATCATCGTTGCGAATCCTTTGGACGTAATGAGCTACTGTGCTTACTTGACAGCTAAATTACCTTCAAACAAGGTATTTGGTATGGCAGGTATTTTGGATACAGCTCGCTACCGTGCATTCTTAGCAACCGAAATTGGTGTTTCTCCAAGAGACATCCAAGCCGTATTGATGGGAGGTCATGGTGACACAATGGTGCCATTGCCTCGTTACACAACCGTTTCTGGTATTCCAGTTACCGAGTTTGTAGGCGAAGAAAGATTGGGCGAAATCGTTCAAAGAACCAAGAAAGGCGGTGGAGAATTGGTCAAACTAATGGGTACATCTGCTTGGTATGCGCCAGGTGCTGCTGCTGCTCAAATGGTGGAAACCATCTGCAAAGACGAAAAACGCATTTTCCCATGTTGCGCTTGGTTAGACGGTCAATACGGAATGAAAGACATCTACTTAGGTGTTCCAGTATTGTTGGGTAAAAACGGAATCGAAAAAATTCTCGAATTGGATTTGAACGAAGCCGAAATGGAAATGATGAATACTTCAGCAGGTCACGTACGTAAAGTAATGGGCGTGTTGGACGATATGAAATTGTTCTAAATCAAGTCATAAGACACAAAATTTTAGACAAAATACGAATGCCTTGTATATCCACATCGGAAATACAAGGCATTTTTTATTAGCTTGCTCAAAATCAAAAAAAACTCAGCGTCTCCCCATATCAGCGTTCAATTCCCACAAACCACAAGCATTTTTCAAAAAAACTCAGCGTCTCCGTGTCTCTGCGTTTAATTCTCACAAACGACAAGCATTTTTCAAAAAAACTCAGCGTCTCCGTGTCTCTGCGTTTAATTCTCACAAACCACAAGCATTTTTCAAAAAAACTCAGCGTCTCCGTGTCTCTGCGTTTAATTCTCACAAACGACAAGCATTTTTCAAAAAAAACTCAGCG
>JBGCDY010000352.1:0-3154 GCA_045105835.1 Chitinophagales bacterium | reverse complement strand
GGAGGCTTGGGCTTTACATTGTCCAAATAGCGATTGGCAAAGTTTTCGTAATCGTCTGATAATATTTTTGTTTCCACTTATTGATAGGTTTTACCAGATTAAGGCTCTGTTCAAATGTTTTTCGGTGATTTTCACAATATTCAATTCAGCTAATTCAAGTACTAAACGCACATTGACAGCCATTCAGTTCAAAAAAACTCAAAAAAGATTTATTTGATGTGTGAATAAAATCATTTTGCAGTCGTGTCGCCTTGAATTCAAATCAAAAAACACTAATTTAAAACTGTAGCAAAACGCCAAATCAAATTAGTATTTTTATTCAGAATCCTTAAGGAATGCGAAAGAAATAAATTTACACTCTTAATTCCCCCTTTGAAGGGGGTTGGGGGATGTTCAACCTGAAAAATGTAAATTTATTTTTGTAGCATTCCTAAGTGATAGTCGATAAATATAAACTCCAAATTTAGACTTTTGAAGTTTTACTTTAAAAAAACTCCCTAATGCAAGAGAAATCCATCTTTCTTCAAAATATAAACCTCAAAAGTCTCTATTCCAAATGCGGAACTTATTTTTTTAACGTTCCTAATGTAAAGGGTGGATAATGAATTTTCAACACATAAAATATTTGTTTGTATTACTCGCTTTGTTTTTGTGCATTCAAAACACGTATGCTCAAGACAAAAAAGGCTTGGAAGGCCAGAAAACGCGATTGGCTAAGGACATTGCATTTACTCGGCAATTGCTTAAGAGTACACAGACAAATCGGAGTATTTCTTTGAATGACTTGAAGCTGCTTCAAAAACAGGTGCAAAATCGGGAGAAAATGATTCAAACGATGCAGCAACAGTTGGATTTGTTGAGCATTAACATTGAAGAAACCGATGCTCAAATTGACTCCCTTGCGATTGTGTTGGAAGATTTCAGAGGGGAATATGCAGAGTTGATTCGACATGCCTATTTGTCCAACAATGCCTATAACCGCCTGCTTTTTTTGTTTTCGTCTCATAGTTTCAATGAAGCTTATCAGCGTTTGAAGTATTTGCAGTATTATACGAGTCATCGGAAAAATCAGGTGACGCAAATCGAATTGATGAAGCAACAATTGTTGGACAATCGTCAGCTTTTGGAAGTGGAGAAGGAGGAAAAGAAAGAGCTGTTGTTGAGTGAAGAACAACAGCGTTTGACATTGAAGGTAGAAGAGGAGCAGCAGGGAATTATGCTCAAAAAATTGAAGAAAAAAGAGCATTATTTGAAGAGTAAGTTGTCAAAGAAAAAACAAGCGATTGCAGAATTGGACAGACAGATTAGAGCAATTATCGAAAAAGTGACCGCAGATGAAGCCCCGATTATTGTTTCGCCCAACAAAAACGCCAGCCCAGCTGTTGATATAGGGAAGTTGAGTAGTAACTTTGAAAAAAATCGTGGAAAACTTCCTTGGCCTGTAGACAATGGCATCATTACTGGAAAATTTGGTAAACAGCAACACCCTGTATTGAAGCACATTACCCTCACCAACAATGGTTTGGATATTGCTACAAGAAAAGGCGAAACTGCAAGAGCCTTATTTGAAGGAAAAGTCAGCAATACGCTTTACAGCCCGACATTTCAGTGGGCAGTGATTGTGAAACACGGAGAATATTTTACGGTTTATTCCAATCTCGAAGAAGTGCAAGTCAGTAAAGGCGATGACATTACGACCCGTCAAATGATTGGCACTGTTTATACCGATGAGGGCGAAAGCAAGACCGAGGTGCATTTGGAAGTGTGGAAAGGCAGCGAAAAATTGAATCCAATTCGTTGGATTTATAAAAAATAATTATTGTAATTTTGAATAGTGAGTGATAAATGTTGAATTTTGCGGCATCACTTATCTTGTTCAACTAAAATAACCTAGCATGAATACTTTATTATTACTTTTTGGAATCCCAGGCGGTCCTGAGTTAATCTTGATTTTGGTCGTGATTCTTTTGCTTTTTGGAGGCAAAAAAATCCCTGAATTGGCAAGAGGTATTGGCAAGGGTATCAAAGAATTCAACCACGCAAAAGCATCTATCCAACAGGAAATAGATGAAGGAATGAAAGTGGAAGAAACAAAAAAAGACAAATAAATTTTAGCTTTGCGTTCTTTAAACTGGGGTGAGAGAAGTAGGAAGCGAAAAACGAGATAAATACCTCGTTTCTCACAGTGACGCAATCTCACTTCTCTCATCTAAGTTTTGGAATCTAAAAGAACTATAAGTTGAACACTTACCACAAGCTAAAAGACATACAGCAAGACCTTGCTGCTGCAAAAGTAAACTGCGTGGATTTGGTAGAATTTTACCTCTCCAATATCGCAGCATCCCAATCGACCAATGCCTACATAGAGGTTTTTGAAGAAGAAGCACGCCAACAAGCCAAGCTATTGGACCAAAAAATGGCGAATGGCGAAAAGCTGGGGCGACTTCATGGAATGGTCATCGCTCTCAAAGATGTCATTTGCTACAAAAACCACAAAATATCGGCATCCTCCAATATTCTCAACAATTTTGAATCCTTATTTTCGGCTACGGCTGTCGAACGAATTTTGGCAGAAGATGCCATTATCATAGGACGCACAAGTTGCGATGAATTTGCGATGGGTTCGACCAACGAAAACTCAGCATACGGAGTGGTTCGCAATTATGCCAACCAAGACAAAGTGCCTGGAGGTTCGTCTGGTGGTTCTGCCGTTGCGGTGCAAGCCAATACGTGTTTGGCGGCATTGGGAACAGACACAGGCGGCTCTGTCCGACAACCTGCCTCTTTCTGCAATGTAATTGGCTTCAAACCCACCTATGGACGCATTTCCCGACACGGCTTGATTGCCTATGCTTCGTCCTTCGACCAAATAGGAACGTTCACCAACTGTGCCGAAGATGCTGCTTTGCTTTTGGAAATCATGGCTGGAAAAGACCAGTTTGATGGCACCAACTCTTCAAAACCAGTTCCGAGTTACAGCACCTTATTGCAGCAAACTCCTCCAAAAAGGAAAATAGCTTACTTCAAAGAAGCTTTGGAAAACAAAGGCTTAGACCCTGAAATCAAAGAAAAAACCACTGCGTTTCTGAGCCAACTTCAATCCGAAGGGCATACAGTCGAAGCTGTTTCTTTTCCGTATTTGGACTACATTGTG
>JBGCDY010000351.1:0-3958 GCA_045105835.1 Chitinophagales bacterium | reverse complement strand
TGCAAGGGGCGAGATAAATTTAAATTAAATCTGATTTCAGAAATTGAGACATTAAGGTGCATCAAAATACGCTCCAATTTATTTTTCGTCAATTTACACAATTTCATTATTGAGAAAAATAACTACACTCCTCACATATATGGTTACAAAAAAAGCAAAAAGGTTAGCAGCTGCCATTACTTTTTTTTCAAAAAAAATAAACTAAAAAATAAATTATTCATTTAAAATTAAAAATCATATAGATACATCATTATTTTAACCCAATATTTATTTACATTACTATAATATCATCACAGAGTCCAGTAAAAGTATTCAATTTTAAGCCTCTCAAGCCTAAATTTATCAAGCCCTTGAAGTGTTATTCATACACACAACACACTAAAACATTTCCTGCATTTTAACTCTACCTATCGTGCAAGCTAAATGACACGATAAAAAACCATCTATGATAGGCTAAAGTTCCTTTTTTCGTACTTTCGTAGGAGTTTGTAAAACAAGCCATAAGTAGCCAAAGCAACGAATAGCTTATTCAGTTTCGTTGTCTTTTGTAATAGATAGATATAAACCAACAAAGCGATAAGAAACTAATTTAGATAATGTAAAAATAAGTGAGACAAATGAATCAATTAGAAACCATAACTGCAACCATGAGAAAAGTTTACTTCTACTTTCTTCTTTTTTGCTTATCCATTCTTCTATGTCCTTTGGCGATGCAAGCCGAAAATCCTCCACATGCAAAAGTCCTCTCCGCTCCCGTAGTAGTGGGCAGTAATGTAGAGGTGACCATCACAATGGATCCCAACAGTGTTCCCGACTGTGGAACATTCTTCTTCAATTGTAATACCAATGGTTTTGGTATAGAAAACTTAGATGTCTATTGGGCAGTCTATGAGGTCACCGATTGTGCAGGTTGTGATTTGGGTAATACCGAAATTGCATCAGGTGTCATCGACCATGGTTTTTGGGGAAACACCTGTACCTCCAACAGCACAGCAGCAGGTTCCACTTGTACTGATGCAGGAGGTTGTGACCGAACTTTCGAGATTGCATCCAGTCTTTTGTGCCCTGGCGCAAACTATGAAATTGTCACCTATGCCATGAATGCTGACTATACAAAGGGGGTTGCTGACGACTCAGATACGGGTCCTGGCCCTTGGCGTTGTTGTGATGGCAATCCTGCTTTAGGAAATCTCACAAACATGGAAGCTTGTACATTACCTATCAATGGAGGTACTACAGGCGGTGGCTGGTTGAATCCATCTTACCCACAATCCTATACCTTTGTGGCAGCGGGTGATCCTCCAATGCCGACCCTTTCCAAAACAAGTAATATTGCAGATGGTGGGACAGTTATTTGTGGTGAAGATTTCAATACTTCCATCACCATCACTCCCAACAGTGTTTGTCCTCCCACCAAAGTCAGTTATTCCGTTTTATTGAATGGCGTCGAAATTGGCTCTGGCACAAGTGAATGTACAGAAGATCCAGAAATTTTCGATTATACTGCTACTATTATTGGGTGTCCTTACGACCCCAATTGTGCTGCCGAAGGCAATGGACTCTACAATGCACTTTGTTCTCAATTTGGCACCAACACCCTCCGATGGGAAGCACGCCAAGATTGTGACAATGCCCTAGTCGCTTTTGAGGAAATAACCTTTACACTCGACTGTCCTGTTCCAGATAACTTAGAAATCGAAACAGATGACCAGTTTTTATGTCCAGGAGAATCGGGTACAGTCAATGTACAAACCCCTTCAAATGTGAACATTCCATATGCAAATGGTACTTACGAACTTCACTGGAACAATGCAAACCCTTACAACAGTCCTGGAAGCAACTATCTTGGCACAGGTCAAACAGCCACTTTAACCAACAATGGCACTTTTCCTCTCAATACCCCCATCACCATTTCGGGAACAATCTGGGAAACGTATAGTACAGATGCACCACTGGGTTGTGAAGTATTTGCACAGACTGCTGATTTTGTGATGTTGGGTGCACTCTCCGCAAGCGATAATTTGGGTACTTGCGATTTAGGACAGATCAATGTGAGCGCAAGTGGTGGTTTACCCGCTTATGACTCCAATGCAGATTATACTTATGATGCGACCAGTGCGGGTGCAGGAACCAATACAACGGGTCTTTTCACTACTTTAGAAAACAGTACAGATCCAATTTCAGAAGGAACTTATACGATTAATATTTCGGACAGCGAAGGTTGCAGTACTTCAATAGATGTTGAAGTTTACAATCCTATTACGATTACACAAACTGCTTCCACCTGTGCCGACTTCAATACTTTCACCCTAAATGTTACTGGTGGACAACCAGACCATCCAGCTTACGACGATTTGACAGAATACACTGTATTTTCGGATATCGATGGTTTTTTGGGCAATCCCGATGCCAATGGTGATTTGACTGCCACTGGATTGACAGCAGGCACACACAGTATTACCTTAGAATATGAATACGATGATGGTAGTGGTACTGCCTCAGGAAATTTCTGCTCCAACAGCATAGACATTGAAGCATACGACGACTTTGTGATTACTTTGGGAGCAGATTATTGCGATTTTGTCAATGGCGTTGATATATCCACCATTGTAGGCGGACGTGACCCTGCCAATACAACAGGTGGAGGTTTTGCAGGAGCAGCCTATACCGTTTTCTTATCCACAACCGCAGCTCCTTCTGCCACTAATGATGTGACCTCCAACGAAACCACACTGACAGGTGCAGGTAGTTTCACAGGAGTTGATGCAGGAGATTATTTTGTAGTCGTACAAGACGACAGAGGTTGTCAGTTTTCAGTACCAGTGACAGTAACAGATTTGGGTGATTTCGCTTTGACCAATGCAACCCTTGCTTGTGACAACAATACCATTTCCTTACAAAGTACAGGTGGAAATGCAGACTGGACTTATTGGTTGTATGCAAATGGAGCCGCTTTTGATGATGGTGCTTCCGACCTAACCAACCCCGAAACTTCTACTACTTTAAGCCCTGGCGTTTATACAGGAAGCTTCAACAATATTTTTGTCAATCAATACACTATCTATGGACAAGATGCGGATGGCTGCATCACTTTATCCTTAGATGTAGATGTTTATGACCCAGTAGTATTGACCGAAGCCACAGGCTCTTGTGATGACTTCAATACCGCAAGTGTTACCGCTTTGGGAGGTTATGCAGGCGCACCTTATATAACGGGCGTAGACTTCACCTATTCTCTTTTGGACACAGATGGCATCACCGTTTTGGAAACCAATACGACAGGTACTTTCTCAGATTACGATGCAGGACTCTACACCATTACGGCAAATGACAACAATCCTTCCGTTACACCTTGTGTAGAAAGCCTTGATGTAGAAATCTACGACGAATGGGAAGTTACTTACTCCATTGACCCTTGTGTGGGTGAAAATGCCATTGAAGTAGCCAGTGTATCTGGTGGTCGTGACCCTGCCATTGCAGGTTTTACAGGCGCACAATACACCATCAATTTGGCTACTACCGAAGGTTCTACCACTGCCGCATTAGATCAAAACAATGTTCCTTTGGTTTTCACGACCTCCGACCCTACCAATGATATTCCCTTCACTTTTGATGATTTGGTTGCCACAGAATCCTATTACATTGTAGTCAGCGATGGCACTTTTGAAAATGGAAGTGCGTGTACCTACTCTGTAGGACCTATCACTTTAGGTGCTCCCATTACTTTGGAGGCAACGCCCAATACTTGTGCGACCTTCAATACTGTGACAGCAGAAGTAACAGGTGGAGCAGCAACAAATGATTTTTACATTTATCCATCAGGTGCAGCACTACAAGGTGCACCGAATCCACCAGATGTTGCTTATAATCCAACTGCAGCTGCAAACGGAGCAGTCAATGATACCAATGGAGGTGACCTTGCCATCACAGGTGTAGGCATTGCGAACTTTGTGAATGT
>JBGCDY010000350.1:0-7070 GCA_045105835.1 Chitinophagales bacterium | reverse complement strand
AATATGCCAACAAATCATCGAGTAGTGCATACATTCGTTTGACGGCATCGGTCACAAATCCCATAAATTCTTGTGCATCTGCATCCAATTCTTTCTTATAGCGCCTGTCCAAAAGAGAGGTATAAGAACTAATCGTTCTGAGAGGTTCTTTGAGGTCATGAGAAGCAATGTATGCAAATTGCCGCAGTTCAAGGTTGGAATTTTCGAGCTGTTGGTTCTGTTCTTGGATTTGCTCGTTTTTGTTCGCCATCAGTTTGTTCAGTTGAATCTGCTGATGATTAATCGTTTCGAGTTCTTGATTTTGTTGTTGAATTTGTTCGTTTTTAGTTTCCAGTATTTCGTTGTGCTGGCTCAGTTTGCGATAGTAGATAAACAATACTGTGATAAAAACAAGGAAGAAGATGATTCCCATTAAGGAGGCATTTTGGTAAAAACGAATTTCCTGTTGGGTCTGCAATAGTTCATTCTCTTTCTTCAAAAGCATGATTTCACGCTCTTTTTTGTACATCTCATAGTCAATCTTCGCCTGATTCATTTCCTGCAAAGTATTCTCATTCAGTAGTGAATCTTTTAGATTGAGGTAGGCCGTTTGGTATTTGTAGGCATTCCCAATGTCTCCATTTTTTCGATATGCCTCTCCCATGGATTCATATACTTCAATAATTCGAGGACGAGAACCAATGGATCTGGCGATAGAGAGGGCATCTTCAAAATATTCCATTGCAATCAAAAAATTGTCTAAATCGACGTGAACATTTCCAATCGCTCTGAGACTTTCGACTTGTCCCCATTTGTCCTCCAAATCTTCTTTTAGTTTCCAAGATTTGTTGAGGTATTCCAATGCCACATCACACTCACCAATACGAAAATAATTAGACCCCACATTTTGTGTAGCATAAGCGATTCCCCTTACATACTCCATTTCTTCTGCCAAATCCAATGCTTTGAGGTTGTAATCGAGTGATTTTTCGATGTTCCCCAATCGTTCATAGGTACTCCCAATCGCTCCCAAACTGGCATAAGTAGCCGTTTTGTTTTCTATTTCTTCGGCGAGTTTTAAGGTTTTGGTAAAGTATTCTAAAGCACTTTCGAATCGAAATTGATAGAAGTAAATGTTTCCTATTTCGTAAATGGATCGAGCTATACCCAAAGAATCGGGCATTTCCTCATAGATTTGAAGTGCTTGTAATCGGTAGTTGTAAGCCAATTTGAAGTTTCCCATCTCTTGATAGGTCTTCGCTACGTTTCCCAATGCTTTCACCTTTTTCTTGAGGTTGACATCTTTGCTTTTTGTTTCTAAGAATAAGAAGTAATAATCAAGAGCTGTGTCAAACTCATTCATTTTGTGGTAGGTCTCTCCCAAATAGAAATACAGCTCAATGTTTTCAACATTTGCTAGTTTATTGTATTTCAAAGCCTCTCTGTAGTTGTTTTGAGCATTCTGATACTCTCTCTCTGCATAGTGATAGTTTCCCATATCAATATAGGCAAGAGATAATTCTTCGTAGTTCTTAGCAGTTTCCAATATTCCGATTTGACTGCATAAACTATCTACATTAATGGCTGAGGCGTTGGAGGGAAATAAGAGTAGTAAGTATATGCAAATTACTACAATATAGTTTATTTTTTTGGCCTTCATAATGGTTGTAATGGATTGTCCCGATATAGGTGAATTTTAGTAAGAATGAATAGTAAAACAAGAATAACTCGATAGTCTCTACTTCAATAACTCTAATTAAAAGAGGGTTGTATACGCTTTGAAATTAAACTGTCTCACCACTTAACTAACAAAAAAAATGCCATCTTATAGCTAAGATGACATTTCTATTACATGCTAAGCATATTATGTTAGTTGGAAATGATTAGCCATTACCGCCACCATTACCATTGCCACCGCTACCATTGTTGCCGTTACCACCACCGCCAGTCACTGGAGGAATTGGAGGTACTGGAGGTAGAGGAGTTGTTTCTTCTCCAAATGGAGGTGGATAACCGTTACCGTTTCCAGTACCACCACCGCCTTTAAAAGCTTTTGCTTTATCTGCTGTAAGAACGTTTACAGACTTTAGGAACTTCATTCTATTAAATTTGTTCATGAGTCGAAATTTTTCAGAAATAAATTAAAAAAGATAAAAAATAAAAATACCACATTCAACAAGCATTAATGCTCATCGAAAGGAGGAGGGCATCCGTGGCTTTTACCTTTTTCTCGGTCAACCCATAAACCGCCCTTTACAAAACTGGATTCTTTTTTTGTAAGAATCATTGCCGCTGTTAAGCGTTTCAATTTCTTAAACATAGCCATAGTAAAATATTTTAAAAGATTAGAGTGAATCATTAATAACATCCTTGAAAGCTTATTCATAACTCAATATGTACCTTCAAAGGCATGTTTTATACTAAGCAATTACATCTCTATCTTTTCCAATACCATGCCACTTTTGTCATGGTATTGTAATTTAAAAAAGCTTGACGACTTCATTTTTCAATAATTCACTCCAATATCAAGTTAAATAAATTATTCAATACTTATTAAGTCAAGACAATCAGTCAAATTAACAATAAACGTCAATTTGTTTTTTTTATACTTTGGCAGAATTAACACAATCAAATTCAAATCCGTTTGACATCAAAACCTTAATACTTTCAAAGATACTGTACTAAATCTCCTATTTTGTGACAAGAATTCTTGTACAAATATTTTTTCATATAGGAGTTTTAAAACGAAAATGTCCCAATTATGTCGGGAGTAAGAGTTCTTTGTAAAGGCTATGAAATAGAAATCCGAAGTTTTTAACTACATCCACGAAAATTGTCAGATAATAGAAGAAGGACAAAAAACACATATAATGGAAGGAATGAACCTAAATGAATAAGTACATTCTTCTTTTCTATTAAATAAAACGAAGGAATTATAATTCCTTCGTTTGAAATTATTTAGCTAATAATTTAGTAAATCCTCTTCATCAAGTTTAATCTGCAATCCATATTTTGCACGATTATTGTTATTAACCAAGCAGTCCTACCATTTTATTCTTCCCCCAATATTCTTACAAACCCATATTTTCATTCTTCGAATTATCATCATTATATGAATCTGAATCACCTAAAGCAATTCGTAAACCATTCTGTAGTAGGATATGGTGTCGAAGCGCTGAGTTATGCTTCTTTTCCTTTCGTGAAAAGACAAACTCCCGAGAAGAAGTTCGTTTTGTTCAACAGCGGGCGAGCAGGTAGTACCCTTTTGGTAAAATTATTGGACAGTCATTCACAGATTCAATGTGAAGGGGAAATATTAAGACGCAAGATGTTGTTTCCTCGTGCTTACATTAATAGACTGAGTCAAGTATGTGATACCCCTGTTTTTGGCTTCAAACTCCTCTCCTATCAGTTAAAAAATGTCCAAGCTTCCATCAAGGATAAACAATCCTTTTTGCAGAATTTGGTGTCAGATGGATTTCAAATCATCTATTTGGAGCGGCAAAATATTCTTCGACAAGCTTTGTCGGTTATGTATGGTTATCATAGAGATCAATGGCATGTCAAAAAGGATCAAAACATAAGTCCCACCAAGATGAATGTTGACCCTGTGGCACTCAAAAATTGGATGGATGGCATTGAAGAGCTCAAAGCTTTTGAAAAAGAAATGCTTGAATTACTGCCTTATCTCCACATCACTTATGAGGATGATTTGAGTACTCCCGAACAGCAGGCAGTCACTGTAGAGACTGTTGCCAACTTTATCGACATCCAAAATGAGTATGTAAACAGCACTCTAAAAAGGGTAACTCCTAAGAACCTTTCCAGCTTTATAGAAAATGTAGATGAGGTCATCAGTTATTTGAGCGCAAGTAGGTACCATCAGTATGTAGAAATAGCTAAAAATATGTAGAAAATTCTTACAATTTTCTTACAAACCTGCTCCTCGTCCAAAAAGAGCAAATTCCCAAAGGGCATGAAAAATTTCTTCATGCCCTTTGTTTTTGTCTTCTTCCCAACGCTTATTTTGATCAACGCTTCTATAAAGAGAACTAATTTTTCTATTTTAGCCATTGAAAAAAACGAATTTCATAAGTTGAGTGTTTTAACCCATATCAAACTTTTGATTTGATACATCACTTTGGTTTCTCAGATATTGAAGTTCTAACAAACCTTGCTATTTTTTCTGAATTGCAGTTTGAAAAAATTGTTTTGAACCCATAAACATTGAAGCAAGCACCACAAACCATACAAGAATACCAACAAGCATTTGATTCTTACTATCAACCCTTGTGTAATTTTGCCTACCAATTTGTCAAAGATCGGGATGAGGCAGAGGATGTAGTACAGGCTGTATTCATCAATCTTTGGAAAAAGCGCAATGAACTCGAAATAAGAACCAAACTCTCCAGTTACCTATTCACAGCCACTAAAAACAACGCTTTGATGACCTTGCGTCGTCAACAATATAAGTCCAACTATGTGGAACATATTCAGCAGAGTGCTGTTGGTAGCTACCAAGATAACATTGATGATGAAGCGGAACAGTTATTATTGAAGGAAAAAATACTGACTGCTATCCGGACATTGCCGCCTAAATGTCAGCAAATCTTCAAATTGAGTAAACTAAGTGGCTTAACTTACAAAGAGATTGCAGATGATATGAGCATTTCTGTTAAAACCGTAGAAAATCAAATGAGTAAGGCCCTAAAAATATTACGAACCCAATTAAAGAACATTTTTTACCTGCTGTTTTTCTTCTTGCTATTGGCAGAAGTTCTCTTTGCTCAAGGGGATAACCTATTGACACGCAAAGTCAAACTTCAAATAAAACAAGGCAGTGTTCAACAAATCTTAGATTTGGTCAGCCAACAAGCGAATGTGCCAATTGCTTACAGCTCCAATCAAATTTCGCTGCAAAAGCAAGTACAATTGACAGGTGAGGAAGATACTTTGGGAGAATATTTAGAACAAATCGCTGTCTTTATTCCCATCCGTATTTTGGAACGAAAACACAAAATTTTGTTGGCTCCTCAACGAAAAAGAAAGAAACGCAGCTTCAATCCCAAATCTATTAGTGATAAACTTCAATCTGCTCCTGCTCGCAAATACACGCTGAGTGGCTATATCAAAGATTCGGAAAATGGAGAGGCATTGATTGGTGCTACAATCTATGACCCTCAAAGTAAACAGGGTACGAGTACGAATGTATATGGGTTTTACAGCCTTACACTTCCTGCAAAACCTCACGATTTGATGGTATCTTATGTGGGATACACTTCTAATAATTTAGAGGTTGACCTGAAACAAGATATACAGCAAAATGCTTACTTAAAACCCAACCCTGCACTGGAAGAGGTCGTTGTGAAAGCTTCTGAAAGTGAACAAATCCAAGAGTTGGATCAGATGAGTAGCAATAAGTTGTATTCAAAAAAAATCAAAGAGTTGCCTGTGTTAATGGGTGAAGCAGACGTTAGCAAATCGGTTCAGTTGCTGCCAGGTGTGCAGTCTGTCAATGAAAATGCCAGTGGATTGTATGTGCGAGGTGGCGGTCCAGATCAAAACTTGATTCTTATGGATGGTGTCACCATATATGACTCCAATCACTTGTTTGGTTTTGTTTCTATTTTTAATGGAGATGCCATCAACAGCGTAGAACTGATCAAAGGAGGCTTTCCTGCCCGATATGGTGGACGACTTTCTTCTATTTTGGATGTACGCTTGAAGGATGGCAACAATCAGGAACATCATGGTGGCGTGACTTTAGGGCTTTTCTCTTTGAAGGCTACAGTCGAAGGGCCTATTGACAAAGAAGGTTCATCTTTTCACATTTCGGGGCGAACCAGTTGGACCAACAATTCTTTGGCGAGAACCTTGGTCGGTACGGATGAAAACACCCACTTAGACTATGGATTCTACGATGTTCATGCCAAAATGAACCATCATTTCTCACCCAAAAGCAGCCTGTTTTTGAGTGCATACATTGGTGAAGATCAATTTTATACAGAAACAAGCCCCAATATTGAAGTAGAGGACACCGATGGTAATCACCATAAAATGCTACCTTTTTGGAAAACAGATTTGAGGTGGAGCAATAAACTGGCAGTTCTTCGATGGAATAAAATTTTAAACTCCCAATTGTTTGCGAATTTCTCTTTGAATTACAGTGATTACAACTATGCTTTCAGCAATCATTCGACCTTCAATGTACTCGACTATCACAACTCTAATGCTGACAATGACATCGGATTGAAGGCAGTATCAGATATTGTCGATTGGAGTTTGAAGGCAGATTTTGACTTCTACCCCCAAACCAAGCACCACTTGAAGTGGGGTATAGGCTATACAAACCATACTTTTACGCCTGGTATCGCACGTTTTAGAGACAACAAAGATCTTGGGTTTGAATTTACACAAGAGGTAGGATTGAACGATATACCTGCTGACGATTACTATGCTTATATTGAAGACAATATGCAAATTGGTGAGCTTTTGACCCTCAATGCAGGGATTCATTTTGCAGGCTTTGTCTCGGACGATACCCACTATTCTTCTCCTCAACCTCGCCTTTCGATACGGCAATTAGTGGGAGAAAATTCGGCTTTGAAGGCTTCTTTTGGCAGAATGACCCAATTTATACATTTGGTTAGTACGCCTTGGCTGGGTATGCCCACTGATTTGTGGATTCCGAGTTCGAGTGCGCTTCGTCCCAAACATGCCAATCAGTTTGCAGTGGGTTATGTGTCTCGTTTGCCCCAACTTTTTGACATCAGTATTGAAGCCTACCACAAGAAATTCGAGAATTTATTGGAGTTTGGACACGACCCCAACTTGTGGATGAAAGAAGAATTACCCAATTGGGAAGAAGTATTGGAAGCTGGAACGGGAAGGGCCTATGGCTTGGAGTTTTTGTTGGAACGAAAAATAGGTACAACCACAGGTTGGATTGCTTATACGATTTCTAAAACCGAACGACAATTTGGAAGCCTCAACAATGGAGAGCGTTTTCCCTACCAATATGATCGCCTACACGACATTAGTATCGCTCTTACGCAACAATTGTCCCCCCAACTGAGTGTGGCTTTTGTTTG
>JBGCDY010000349.1:0-7539 GCA_045105835.1 Chitinophagales bacterium | reverse complement strand
AAAGAACTTGAGGACAAAATAAAAAGCTACATCGCTTTTTATAATGACCAGTTAGCTAAACCTCTTAAATGGAAATTTAAGGGGTTTGCTAAGGCTAAAAAATTATTCAATTTTATTGTTGAAAATTAATGAGGCGTTGCAGTAGCCTATTTATTTCTACATCCCTAACTCGAATTTTATTAGTCCGAATTAGTAATCTTCCCCAATCACAATCAGGGCATGGATAATCCCTGGCAACAAGAGAAGCAAAGACAACAATAAGTTCAACCAAAAAGTAGAACCAATCCCTCTACCCAATGCAACAGACAAAGGTGGAATGAAAAAAGCAATAATAATACGAATCAATTTACCATCATCATTCACTTCTTGCCCGTTTTTCTTAGCCGCCTTCATTGCTTTCTTTTGAGACTTCAATTCTTTCATCACCGTCTGACGAACCTCTTTTTTCATGGTTCGTTTTTCCTTTTTACTAAGAGATGAATTGCTCGTCAAAATTTGCACTTTTTCTTGAGCATCTTCCATTGCAGGACTGAGCACTACTGCTTCTTTGGTCGATTTTGTAGCACTAAAAATAGGTGTATCCATAGGAAGAATCACCTCCTCAGAACTTGCCACGATTGTAGACGTATTTACCAAAACGCCTCTATTCGTTTGCGTTTCAAGAATTTCTTCTTCAAATACTTGTGTTGATTCGGTCGGTTCGATATTGCTTATTGAAGTAGAGGTCACTTCTTGGTTATCCGAAATTTGTGCTTCAGCTGTAGTGTTTTTTTGATAATCAGTCACTTCAGATTGAGTCATTTTAGCTGACGAACAGGAGCTAAAAAGCTGGCAACACAACACAAAGCTAAGAACCAATAATAAGGAATGTTTCATTGTTTTCATATCGAAAAACAGGTTTAAAGGTTTGAAAATGGTTTTCTATATCTTAAAGAGGTACTGATGCATAAAAGTTGCACGAGTATATCCTTAAAACAAGATTCTAACGCTGTATTTTTCCAAAAGTTAGTGGATTGCTCCATTTATTTGATATTTTTTTCTAAAACCTTATTCTTTGTTTCTCGTTTGAATGAATAACCAAATTACATGATTGCAAAATGAAACTTACGCTACTTTCTACCTTACTAACCGTTTTGTTATTCAGCTGTTCGAGCAGCAAAAATATTCAATTTACTACTGATATTGCAGCTCCTGTTTACAGCAATGCCGACCATTGGGCATCTCTCCCCTCCAAAAAAGACCCTGCGGATTTAGTCCCCATCCATACACTCAAAAACGAACAAGAAACGGCAAAGGTCGATGTCTTTTTTGTCCATCCCACCACCCTCACCAAAGGCGACCCGTGGAATGCGTCTTTGACCAACAAAGAACTCAACGACAAAACCGATGACTCTACCATCAAACTTCAAGCAAGTGTCTTCAATGGCAGTGGGCGCATCTATGCTCCTCGCTATCGTCAAGCAAACTTGAGGGCTTTCTACAAAGAAAAAGGGACAGAAGAGGCAAAACAGGCTTTGGATTTGGCGTATGAAGATGTCAAAAATGCCTTTCAATACTACCTCGATCATTACAATGACAATCGCCCCATCATCATCGCAAGCCACAGTCAAGGCACGCTACATGCCACCCAATTGGTGAAAGAGTTTTTTGACAATCCCGAATGGAAAGACCGTTTGGTAGCGGCTTATTTGGTGGGTTATGCGGTGCGTCCCAGCGACTTCCAACACATCGATCCCTGCAAAATGGCGGCTCAAAACAATTGCTATGTGAGTTGGAACACCAAAGGCTGGAACTTCAAAACGACTCCTTTCTTCAAAGATGCAACTGCTACCAATCCAATCAATTGGACGATTGATGGCACTTATGCAAGTCGGGAAGAAAACAAAGGTGGCGTACTGACAAGTTTTGACAAAATCAAGGAAGGAATCAACGATGCTCAAGCAAAAAACGGGGTGATTTGGATTCACAAACCCAAAGTTCCTTTTGCTTTTTTGTACTTCTCCAAAAACTTTCATGTTGGAGATTACAATCTTTTCTGGATGAATGTGCGGGAGAATGTGGCGGAACGAGTGGCTGCTTATTTGAAGTAACATCTGCAATAGCCAATAAAACTCTACCTCTTATTGGCTATTTTTTGCTCAAAATTAGTTGGTAAACCTCTTTCTATTAAAGCTCTCCAGCAATTAATAGAATCTCGTTTTCTATTTTTGTTGCTATCCAAAGTCCGTCATTTTTTAAGTCTTCAAGAATAGGTTTTACCAAAGGAATTATTCCTTTCACTTTTGCCTTCAACACAACTCCCAATGTACCTGTTATTTTCAAGCCTAATTTTCGTGCAAGTTTTCTACCTTTCAAGTCATCCAAAATAAGAACATGCTCTATAGTAGACATTTCCACAGCCAATGCGATAATACTTGCTTCTCCCCTATCAACAACTGACTCCAAATTCAATTGATAAGCTTTGTCTTCAACAGGTTTTACAATTATCCAATCAGGAATCGCTCCATGAAATTCATCTTTTACATCCTCTGTAATGATTACTGTACCATACAACTCTTTCAAGATATCAAGCTGCCCAATATTATACAGAGCAATGAGTGGACTCGTGTTAGAGAGTATTTTAGGCATTCTCAAAATCATTTTGCAAGTCCTCTATTTTTGTACTAAACAGAGAAAATCCATATTTCCTCATATTTTTCATAAAAACTTGTTTGTCCACGCCTATCAAAGCTGCTGCTTGTCCCAAGGAAAGTTTTTCTTGAGCGTATAGACTTGAAGCCAACGAAAAAAGCAAGTCTTTTTCATTTACTTCCAAATTATCAGGAAGTTGTAAGGTTAGTGTTTTCATCTTAAAATTATTTTCTTCAAAATATCTTAGGAATCCTGAAAAAATAAGGTTACAAATTTCGCTTTGCTTATTCATCCGATGAAGGCTTTCAATATTATGGTTAATAAGCACTTATGTTTTAGCCCTCATCGGATGAGTGTTAAAATAGCTTGCCCCGAAAACTCGGGGTTAATTTCGCAGTATTCCTTAGACTTCAATAACAACAAGATAAGCAATTTCGTTCAACGTTTAGTTCCCCCCCTTTCACCACCAATATAACCAACAGATAATCAATTAAATACTTACCCAATATCACAAACCTCAAAGAATGGTTTCAATTTGTGAGTAAGTAAAAAAGGCTTCCAAGCAAAATGCTTAGAAGCCTTGTAAAAACTTATATACACATCAACTAACAATCATTCTATTTTGTCAAATATTTCATAGAAGCATTCGGGCGACCAACGAAGCAAGATTGGGTAAAACCATATTTTTTGATGATTAAAAAGGCTTGTTTTGCTTCTGCATAGTTGCCTTCAAAATCAAACATCCAATGCGAACCATCCACGATTTTCCATCTGCCATTGACTTCCTTCAATTCGATTGTCTTTGGATTGAAAGTCATACAGTCGTCGCCACTTACATTTCCACTTGGTGCTTTTCCATTTACGAGTAAGTAAGTGAAAGAAGGGTCAGGGCGACCAACGAAACAAGATTGGTTGATTCCATAATGTTGGATAATTTTCATCGCTTGGTAAGCTTCTCCTTTGTTTGGGAAAGCCATCAAGGAATGACCACCATCCACCAAAAGATACTTGCCATTAGAAGGTTTTACACTCAAATTTTTAGGATTGAAGCTCACACAATCTTCTTTGACAGTGCTTGTTCCTCGCCCTCTTCCCGCTTTCTTTTGCATAAAAATGTTTCCAGTTTGCATCCCCTTACAAGTCACTACGAAGAATCCTTGACCTGTTGTATAAATTTCGTAACCACTCTTTGTAGCCGTTACTTTGTACCGTGCTTGCGGTAATTGGATGCTGTAAGTGCCATTGTTGGTAGAAGTTACAGTTTGAGAAAAACTACCGTCTTCGCTGACAAATTTGATCGCTGCTCCTGCAATTTTATTTCCTCGAATACCACCTTCAGTAACCATGCCTTGATAACCGCCACATTTTTTCACGATTTTCTCCATAAAAATGTTCCCTGTTTGCATTCCTTGACAAGTCACCACGAAAAATCCTTGACCTGTCGAATACGTTTGATAACCTCTGCGTGTAGCGGTTACTTTGTAGCGACCTTGCGGCAATTGAATACTGTAAGTACCATTGTTGGTAGAAGTTACGGTTTGAGAAAGGCTACCATCTTCGCTAACAAATTTGATAACTGCTCCTGCGATTTTGATGCTGTAATCCGTTTTTAAGGCAACCATTCCTCTGAATCCACCACAAGTTTTTCGTACAAAATACTCACTGTGTTTTTGAGCTGCTCTCCCATCGGTGTAAGTATAAGCTCCTTGTACGTACAATTTGCCAGTGTGGTGTTCGTAGATGGTCAAAGTTCTTTTGGCGAATCCTTGGTCGTATTTGGCAACATATCTTTTTCCGATTCGAGTTTCTCCTTTGTATACCAAGGCAGTTTCTCCCCAGTCACAATCTTTTGGAGTACAAGAGCCAAAGATTTGAACTGTATTGTTATTGACCACCACTTTGGTGATGTTTCGAGTGCTGCTGTTTTCGTTTTCCCAAGTTCCATTGATGCCCGCTTGAGCATTGAAGGTAAAAGAAAATAGACTTAGGGTAATGAGTGTGAAAATTGCTTTTGCTGTTGAAATTAAGGAAGTTCTCATGATAATTAAAGTTTTAAAAGGTTTTGGGTTTAATGTTTAAAATGAGTTGAGTGAGCGAGTGAAGATTTTGAGGGTATGAATTGTAGAGGCAAAATTCACCTCAAAGAAAATTATCTGTTTCTGATTTTGAAGTTGTTGTTTGTTCTCACACCCTTCTTGATTTGTGGCGTACCGATTGTAGGCTTTTTGAATTTGAATTGGTCTTTGACTACAGGGTAAATAGTAGCTGCTTGACGCACAAAGAAATTTCCGTATTCTTTGCCATTCCAAATGTCATAACCACTGATGTAATTCGTATTCCAAGTGTGTAAGTACAAGCCGCCAATTGTTTTGGTTTTTCGTCCATTTTCACTGCGAAGCCTGATACTTCTCATGGCATGAGGTCGAGCATCATCTACCGAAATCGAATTTGTCAAAGCTTTGAAAGTCATATTTCTATCCAAATCCACCAAGGTATAAGCTACTTTCCCTTCAGGAGTTCGAGCGATTTTCAAGCTCGCATTTCTACCATCAATACGCCCTACATAACTGCCATAAAACTGGCTCACATTGTTGAATCTATCACCCCTTGCAGGATTTGGAGTAGGCAAATTATTGGCATTTCCTCTGGCGAAAACAGAACCATATCCTCTATCGGTGAATGTGGTCATGTAGTTTGTATTCCAAGTGTGCAACATGATTTTGGCGAATTTCTTCTTGATTTTTTTATCCGCCGTTTGAACCGAAACATTGTGGATAATGTGGTCTCCACCGTGTGCAATTCGAGGCTCTACTGCAAATCCTTTCATCACCACATTTCTATCCAAGTCGGTCAGCGTCACCGTCCATTCTGCAAAACCCACATTGTAAGCCAAGTATTCAAATTTAATTTTGGCATTGCGTCCATCCAACTTACCATAATAAGTACCACCAAACTGGCTGACACTACTGAAGTTTTGTGCCTGTGCGGAGAAAGCAATAAGAAGAGAGAAAATGATTGTTGCGAGAATAATATTGAAAGTTTTCATTGTTATTGGTTCTTTGAGGTTGTAAAAATGATTGTTGTTGTTTGATTACACCACAAAGATAAGGGCAAAGGAAGGGCGGGGAAAGCCACATTTTCAGTAAAAATAGGAGTCTAAAACCAATAAAGCATAATTAATCATTAAAAATCAATATCTTAAAACGAAATTTAAATTATTTACAAATACTATTTCACACCTTCAATACCTACTTCAAAGCCCACTTTCACTTGCACTCGTTTGTAACGAGTCCCCACTTTCACTTGCGCTCGTTTGTAACGAGTGCTTAACTATTCCTGTCGTTTGCAACGACTTGTCAATATAAGTTTACTTCTTCATAGTGGCGTTACAAATACCGAATCAGCCCACTTTCACTTGCGCTCGTTTGCAACGAGTGCTTAACTATTCCTGTCGTTTGCAACGACCTGTCAATATAAGTTTGCTTCTTCATAGTGGCGTTACAAACGCCAAATCAACGTGCTCTCGTTACAAACGAGCGCAAGATTAGAAAACATTGAAGTAGTTGCTTCAAAGCTCAAATCGTTCAAAAAGCGGTACTGCCAAATACTTCGTCAGCCCTTCAAAAGCATTCCACGGCATACGGCGATTCATGGGCAAATGCTTGCAGTAAACCATATTGTACTCCAAAAAAGCCTCACCGCCTCGGATTCTTTTGAAGTGAGCAGCACCCGAACTCATGTGCAGCAAATCCCCATTCCGAACTGCCTCTTCAATAATTTGCAGGGTAATCAAGCGATACAAACCTTTCTTTTGGGGCAAACTCCGATTGTAGCCAATCAAAGGCGTTGTCATCACCTTATTTCGATTGAAATACCCAATTGCAGCTTCAATATCGCCTGTATTCACATCCTTCAAGACCCACATATTCAGCCACTTTTGCTGCAAAGCTTCCTCAAAAAAGGCAAGCGTCAATTGAGGGTTGTATTCCGCATATTTTTGGAGGTAAAGGTCGTCGTAGAGAAATTTGATGCGGGGAAGGTCTTGAAGTCTGATGTGTGAAGCATCGAACCATTGGAGGTCGGGAGTTTTACGCTGCAAAGCGAGGTCAATCTTATAGGCTTTCTTCTTTTTGTAAATTCCTTTTTGAGGGTCAATCATATAGACTTGGCGACTCAATACTTTTTTGAAGTCGGACTCTGCCAATACCTTCAATAAGTCACCTTTCAACAGCGGATTGACCGAACGATAAATAATTGCATGATTCGGAAAACGAGCTATCAAAAATTGATTCATCGCTTCAATGGCAGCCAAGGAAAGGTTGGGATACAAATTCGTGGACAAGAGCCAATTATTGACCATCACCACCTTGTCAAAACTCGGACGAATGAATGCCCTTTTGAAGCCCCAAAGCACCGCTTTACAAGACTTGTTCAGCAAAGGCTTGTCCGAAAATTCGATGTCTATTTCACGAAATCCATAATCCACATAATGTGTGATGGGTGAACAAACATAGGAGTTTTTGACCTTCGATTTGGGTGCAGTGATGCTAATGGGAATCAATTCATTCTCAATCTTCAACAGTTCGATTTCACAATCCACATTGTCAAAAAATTGCAGCGTACCTTTTTGAATCAAAGGCAGTAGCAAACGTTTGGCATATTGCCCATTGAAGGTGTTGGGGAAAGTTAGGGTATGGATATTTGTTTTGTCGAAGTGCTGCATAGGCAAGAGGAAGTTCAAATTAAAAATTCAAATGCAATCGCATATTAACTTGCGCTCGTTTGCAACGAGTGCTTAACTATTCCTGTCGTTTGCAACGACTTGTTAATATCAGTTCCACTAAAATAGTAGAGTTACAAACAAAAGCAAGACAACACTTTACACTTCATTGGAATAAAGCAAAGTAT
>JBGCDY010000348.1:0-2075 GCA_045105835.1 Chitinophagales bacterium | reverse complement strand
CTGCCAGTTCTTTGGCTTTCAAAAGCTCTTCGTTTCTCTTGACTTCGGTAATGTCTCGAATAATCCCTTGGTAGCCAATGTTTTCTCCTTTGGCATTCCTGCGAACTGTAGTGGATAAAATACAATCCAAAGTCGTCCCATCTTTGCGGGTTAACTTCACCTCATAATCTTTTACAGAGCCCTCTGTTTCTACTTTTGCCTGAAAACGCTCTCGATCCTCTACATTTGCATACAATCGAAGGGCAGACATCCCAATGACTTCCTCGCGGGTATAACCAAACAAATCCAAGGCAGCTTGATTCGCTTGTACAAAACCACCATTTGTTGCGGAAACATAAATGGCATCATTGGAGTTTTCAAACAAATTTCGATAGCGTATCTCACTATCTGTCAATTGCTTTTGTACCTCTTTGTTCTCAGTAAGGTCTTGAATCGCCAAAACCTTCGCCTCTGCGCCTTTATGGGGGATATATTTTCGCCTGATATTGGCGGGGAAAGTATCGCCATTTCGACGGATACAAACCGTCTCAAAGGCCTCTTTGGTGGGATGCCGCATATTCTCCAAAGCTGTACTTCTATGGTCTTCTTCAAACAATAAAGCAGCTTTCATATTGGTCATGTCAAACTGGTCATAACCAAACATTTCTTCCATGGCTTCATTCAATAAAACAATCACTCCATCCTCCAACATGGTGATGCCTTCAAAAGATGCTTTTGACAATTGAAGGAAACGAAGCTCGGCTTCAAACATTTCATTTTCAATCACTTCAATATGATTTCGAAGCAATTCATTTTCCTCTTGAAGCCTGCGGTATTTTTTTTGTAACTGACTGAATTCGGTTTGATTCGTAGTAAGGTTTGGGGACATAGGCGGTAGAGTTAAGGGTGATAAATTGCGAACAGTAGATTTTATTCACATTTTGGAGTTGATTGTTTCTGAGCCTTTTACAAAGCTTTCTTCAACCTACTTCAAATCAATATATCGTGGTTTGATTTGCATCATAATTTGATTTTTGGTGTTCATACATATGCATGGACATAAGGGAAGTATTCTGTCCACTCAAAGTCAATCAGGAAAGTATTGTTTTTCAGAAATTGAAGTGATAACTGTATTTGAGTCTGGATTTACACGCCATCACTTCAAGCGAGTCTTAATTTCTATGCTACATATTTACTAATATTTAGCGAGAAATGCAAGTTTTTTATATAGAATCAATCATTAAAATCAAATGATTCCATGTAGGCTACCGCCTTTTGCTCCCAATTGATCTACCTTTCGTTCGGTTGGAGCATCTTCAATAAGAGGCGGTGCATGATGTGGTTTGATGCGGGTATCCATCACCAAAGAACCTCGACAGCCCCAGTGTTTGTGTTCGACAAAGCTATGAACGCCATGTATATCGTGTGAAGGATTGCAGCGAGTGAAACTTGTCCAAAGAAAATTGTTCAACGTTCGAGCCACAAATTCGCTGTCATCGGTGAGTAAAATAAGCGGAAGCCCTTTCAATTTGTCACTGCCATAGGCTTCAAAATGTGCCGTCAAACGCTCGACTTCCTGCAAGGCACTTTTTTCGTCCTTGTATTTGGGCGCAGATACTGCAAAAATACCCGCTTGCACCATTTTGGGATTTTTGAAGCCATCGGGAAGCGTCAAATCACTCGGCAAATTCGTATCCAATGTTCGCATCGGAGGCCCCTCAGCAGCCATTACCTCTTTTGAACCCGTATTCAAACCCGTTCCACTATAATCCAAAGTGTCCATTGTGGCTTTGGTGTGAAAATGCAAATCACGCTCCCAATCTATGCGTTCCAATACATGCTGCAAATAGCGAGCAATGTCATGGGTATTCAATGCTGGATCGTCTTCTTTGGCTGCAATAATCAGGAATTTCGCCAAGGACATTTGACCAAAACCCAAGATATGATTGGCAATCGTGAGAATTTCTTGGGGTTGTTTGCGCTCATAATAAGGCGTGTATCGTTCACTGCCAATCGCCAACAAAACAGGGTGCACCCCTGCCGCATCCACCGCATTCACTTCGTGCAAGCCTGGTACTTCACTCGGAATTACAGGC
>JBGCDY010000347.1:0-7581 GCA_045105835.1 Chitinophagales bacterium | reverse complement strand
TTTAGCCCTGAAAGGGCGCAAGCTTGTAATTGTATTTGCTTACGCCCTTTGAGGGCAATTTCGTATCAAAAGACTTACATAAAAATCAAAAAAATGCAGCAAATTTTATTGGTAGAAGATGATTTGAGTTTGGGTTTTTTGTTGGTGGAATACTTGGAATCGGAGAACTACAAGGTCAAACTGTGTAGGGATGGAAGCTCGGCTTGGAAATCGTTTCAGAGGGAAAGATTTGATTTGTGCATTTTAGATGTGATGTTGCCCAAAATAGATGGATTCACCTTGGCAAAACAAATTCGACAACAAAACAAAACCGTTCCTTTCCTTTTTTTAACGGCTCGCTCCTTGAAGCAAGACAAACTCAGGGGCTTCTCCTTGGGGGCAGAAGATTTTATCACCAAGCCTTTTGACGAGGAGGAATTGCTGTGTAGGTTGCAGGTGATTTTGAGGCGAAACGAAAAAGGAGAAGCCCCACAAAGTTTCCCTAAACAGTTTCAATTGGGGGATTATTTCTTTGATTATGAACGGCAAGAATTGTACTACAAGGACAGAGTGCGGCGCATTACGGAGAAAGAAAATGAGGTTTTGCGGCTTTTGTGTATTCATCAAAACAAGATATTGAGGCGGGAGGATGCGGTGAAGCAAATTTATGGGGAGCAGGATTATTTTTTGGGTAGGAGCTTTGATGTGTTTATTTCTCGCATCCGAAAAATGCTGAAACAAGACCCCCGAATTCAAATTGAAAATGTGTTTAAGGTGGGGTTTATTTTGAATGTGCGGGTGTAGGAAATCAACCACATCAATAATCAATAGCGAGGGGTTTAAAACCCCTCGCTATTGATTATTGATGTGGTAATGAAGGAGAGGTTTTTGTAGCGGCGAATTCATTCGCTGACACCTTCCACAAGCACATTCTACTTATCGGCGGTTAAAACCGCCGTTACCGAAGAAATCAAGCACATCTCCACTTTTTTCTGTATTTTTGCAGCAAAATGATAGCTCAATGAAAGTCAGACACTTATTATCCCAATCTCTTTTGGTGGCACTCGCCATCTTGCTTCCTTGTTTGTCCCTATTCGCTCAATCCAACAAAGCCGACAATGGAATGGCTAATATGATGTACTCGTCGGGTAAAATCTATGTGGTCATTGGAGTCATTTTGTTGATATTCATCGGGATTGTATTCTACTTGGTGGCATTGGATAGACGGATTGGTAGAATGGAGGATGAATTGTAGAAAGTAGAGCAAACATTTGCAGCCCTTCCAAACCGCCCCTATTCTCCCCATATTGTAACAAAAGTTAGCCTTGCTCCAAGCTTCCAATCCGTCAATTTGCGGATGGTAATGCCTAATTTGTGGCATTCATAGAGTGTAATTGAGAACGTCTTTTTATGAAGGTGATGATTTTTTGTTATATTCATGCCTCCTTATCAAAATAGACACAAGCAATATCCACAAATGAACAAGCCTCCTCAAATAAAAAAAATAAAAAAATACTATGGTATCGAATTGAGTGACGTCGAAAGGGAGGACGCTGTATTGGAGTGGAGGCATCGCGGCAGCTACCTCTTGAATGAAGAAGGAGAAATCATTGGACTGAACCTTGTTTTCAAGCAAATCAGTGGTATAGGGAAACTGTCTGGGCTGACCCAATTACGAACTTTA
This sequence comes from Chitinophagales bacterium, assembly GCA_045105835.1. GTDB lineage: Bacteria > Bacteroidota > Bacteroidia > Chitinophagales > UBA2359 > JAUHXA01. Next base: position 5,918 of record JBGCDY010000347.1, on the reverse strand, counting down.
TACCTTGGCTCCAATCAAATCAGTGATATAGGGAAACTGTCTGGGCTGACCCAATTACGAACTTTATACCTTGGCTCCAATCAAATCAGTGATATAGGGAACCTGTCTGTGCTGACCCAATTAGAAATTTTAGACCTTAGCGACAATGAAATCAGTGATATAGGGAACCTGTCTGTGCTAACCCAATTACAAATTTTAGGCCTTAGCAAAAATAGAATCAGTGAGGTAAATTTGCCTTTTTTGCATTGTTTCAAAGAATTGAACGAGCTGGAATTGCATGGAAACCCAATACAAAAAATTCCCAAAGAAATTTTTGATAAGAATGAAAATGTTTTAAAACCTGTTCGGGATTATTTGGAAGATTTGGAGAAAGGGAAGGCGCAAAATAGGGTTTTGAAGGTGATTTTTATTGGAAATGGCAGTGTGGGCAAAACACAGATAGCGAAGCGATTGTTCGAACAAAAAAACTATACCTTCAATTCTCAACACGATTCTACCCATGCGATTGCGCTTTTGCAGCGGGCATTGGGGGAGGTACAATTGCAGTTGTGGGATTTTGCGGGGCAGGACATTTACCATGCGACCCACCGCTTGTTTATGCAGACGAGGGCATTGTTTGTCTTGGTTTGGGATGTCGTCAATGAACGAGCCGATTTTCACGAATGGAAAAACAAAGAATACAAAAACGAAAAATTGCTCTATTGGCTTGAATATGCCGCTTGTTTTGGGCAAGGCAGTCCTATTTTGGTGCTGCAAAACAAAGTAGATAGCCTCGCAGAGCGAAGAAAGGGAATGTTGAAAAAAGCACAGGAATACTACAAAAAACACTATCCCATATTGGACTTTTTGCAGGTCAGTGCCAAAACGGGTTGGGGATTTCAGTTTTTGGAAAAGACCCTGCAAAAGCATTTTAGAGAAAACGAAGAACTTCGAGTACACCTACAACAAGAACTGCCGACTTCTTGGCTCAATGTTCGAGAGCAAGTATTATCGCTTCAAGAAGAAGAAAATAAAACCTTATTGGTAGTTGATTTTGAAGTGCTTTGTGGGCAGGAAGATGTATTGAAGTCTGCAAACACGATTCTGGACTACCTACACGATACAGGTGTTTTGTATTATCGTTCGGGCTATTTCGACAACCACATTATTCTGAATCAAGGATGGGCAATTGAAGCGATTTATAAGATTTTGGATAGGGAAAGCGACTATGCAGAGATGCTTTTGCAGCAAAAAGGGCAATTGGATTACGAAGATTTGTGTAGTATTTGGGAGAAGAATGGAGATGGTGAACGAAAATTGTTCATGGATTTTATGCTCAGTACCGAATTGTGTTTTGAAGTAACTGAAAACAAACGATATAAGATTCCATTGAAAGAAAGAAGCTTTGTTGTACCTGCTTTTTTGCCTCCACAAAAACCAGAGGAGGTCTTGTATTGGGAGGAAGTGCGAAACATTGGTGTTTTTGAAGAGAAAATAGACTACCGTTTTTTTCCTTTTGTTTTTGTGCAGTGATTCATTGTCAAGGCAAATCGTTTTTCTACGGTGGAGTTGATGTGGCAGAAGGGGATTTTGTTGGAGGCGGCGGAAGGTTTTGCAGTGGTCGAGGCGGATTACTCCAAGCGGGAGATTTTGATTCAGGCAACGGATGGGCGATTGGTGGAGAGAATCCAAGAGGAATTGGACATGATTGCGAAAGAAGGGAAAGTCAAGGCGGAGGTGTCGAGGGGTGAGGAGGATGTTTTGCGGCACAATGAAAAGTTTATGAAGGGCTTGGCGGGATTGCAGAAAAAACGTATCATTGTAGCAAATCACTTAAACAATATAAGAACTATGAGAATTACTTATTCAGATATTCGAGATTTATTGGCAAGACCAAATCTAACTAAAGCCATAGAGTATGCTTTGCTTTTGGCGAAACAAACGGGAGAAAAAAATTACCCGAAAAGTATCCGACTTTTTTCTGCCCGAAACAATCGCAATCAAGAAGACTATGACAATGGCGTTTTGCGCTTGGAGGATTATAGAATGGAGACGAATCGAATCACTGTTTCTATGGATTCGACTATAGATAATATGGAAAAGGATTATCCGAATTTTAGTGTGGAGGTTGATAATCCGAATGGAGACCCAGAGCCTAAAGCACCTGATACGGATAAGCAAAAGATTTTGTTTTTGGCGGCGAATCCTAGTGATAAAGCAGGGCTGCAAACAGACTTGGAGTACCGCCTCATTCGAGCAGAATTGGAGAGAGGAAAGAAAAGAGATTTGTATCAGCTTTTACATCCTCAGTTAAGTTTGACTGTGGGGGAACTTCTGCGGGCACTGGATGAAAAGCCCGATATTATTCACTTTTCAGGACATGGTACCAAAGATGGTATTATGATTGTGAAAGACGACAATACACACAGTATTATTCCGACCGAAGCCTTAGAATATCTCTTTGAATCTGCAAAGGAACATGTCAAGATAGTCGTATTAAATGCCTGTCATTCGGCTGCACAAGCCAAGGTGATTTCTAAATTTGGAATTTATGTGATTGGCAATAATTTGGAGATAGGGGATAACGCAGCGGTTAATTTTGCGAGGACGCTTTATCTTTCATTGGGAGAAGGGAATCCTTTGACGAAAGCTTATAAGTCAGCAAAATTTGCCTTGATGATTCAAAATCCAAGCTTTGTTAAAGTTGTGGAGGTTTGGAAAGATGGGAAATTGTTGAGTTTATAATCCCTCGCTATTGATGGGCATGTAACTGTATTTTTACAAGAGGCTTACTTGTGAATGCGTTTCGTTCTATGTACTCAGAAGATTCTTGCAGAATGACAGTAATCAATATGGTGGGTGATTGTACTTTTACAGGAGACTTACCTGTGAATGCGTTTCGTCTTATGCACTCAGAAGATTCTTACAGAATGACAGAAAAAAATGGAATGACACATTCAGTGGAGGAAATCAAGGCTATTCTTTTTTACGATTCGCTCTCCATCTTCTCCCGAACCAAATCAAAACCCCTAAAACAATCCAAAAAGGCCAAGCGTACATAAAGGCGATGGTAAATTCTAAGAAACCTTCCCAACCTTCACCAACTGCTTTGGTAACTTTGGTGAAATAACTCCTTTCTGGAGCAGCCTCATAATCCAGTTTTTCGTAGTAAGTCAGGTTGATAGTGCTGAAAGATACTTGGTCACGTAGGTATTTGAGACGACCTTCAGCTGCATCAATTTCTTCCCGAATCTTGCGAATCTCATTCTCTACCTCCAAAATATCTTTGATGTTTTGGGCTTGCTGCAAAATCTCTTGAAAGCGTTTTTCGACTTGTTTGCGGTTGTTGAGGCGTGCTTCAATGTCTATGAATTCTGCGGTGACATCTTTGGCATTGATGCGTTTGTGGTCGGTATAAATGGCAGTTTTCTCCAAAGCCTCTAATAAGCCATCAAATTTTTCGGAAGATACCCGAATCACCAAATTGTTTTGCCAAGAATAGCCACTTTTGGACTCGTCTTCGAGGGTGATGTATGCCTCTGCTGTGGAGATGGCAGTATCAATGGCTTTGCGTGCTTCCTTGTAGTCTTCGACCTGCAAACTGACAGAAGCATCTCGGATGATTTTGGGTTTAACTTTCGTTTCTTCTGTGATGCGACTGGCATCGACATTTTGATTAGAAACAGTTTTGACTTGATAGCTTCCATCCATTTCTGCCGCCTCCTCGGCTACATGATAGTCTGCCTGTTTTGAGGAAGGGCTGTAGTCTGATGAATGACCTTGACAGGCAGTGAAAACGAGGGTGATTAAGAGTGTGAAATACCAAATGAGATTTTTCATAGTGATGTTGATTTTGGGAATCGAATATTTAAAAATTGACTGCCATAAGGTTTTGAGGTGACATCTTTGAGGAATCGAAAAGGTGTAATCTCAAAACCGAGAGTAAGATGTCACCTTCTCCGTTCCTCCGAAGATTACACCTTACTTCTGTCCCCTCGCTATTGATGAATAATATGGGCATTTTTTATTATCCTCCCGACATTTTTGTTTTGCTGTATCCCATGTCTTTCAGTAGTTTGAATACTTTCTCTTTAACGTCTCCTTGAATGAGAATGACTCCATCTTTGGCAGAACCACCCACACCGCATTTAGACTTCAATGTTTTGCCGAGGTCTTTCAGATCGTCTTCCGAACCTACAAAACCTTCTACGAGAGTAGCAGTTTTTCCTCTGCGCTTTTTGCGGTCACGAAGTACTTTTAGGTTTTGCTTTTTGGCTTCAAGGGTTTCTTGGTCTTCGTCTCCATCTAATTCGTATTCATGGTCGGGATTGGTAGAATAGACGACATTGATTCTATTGAACTTTGTTTTCTTTGCCATATTGATTGTGTTTAAAAATTCGTGCGCCTCCAAAATCTTTCCACAAACGATAATTCTCATACACCGAATCTTGGAAGGCATGATAAAAATAGTGAATATCCCAGAACTTTTCCTTATCCAACAGGAAATTCTCCACGCTTGATGAATCCTCAAACTGTGTGTATCGAGAATTGACCATCATTACTATATCGGTTTGAAGTTCGGAAATCTTACGCAGTCGGCATTGTTTTTCTCTTACAATGCTTAAAAACTTGTCGGGAACATAGCTTGTTTCGTCGCAATAAACGGTCATGGAAGCCTCCGCATTTTCCGCCAGCCATTTTCCTGCAATGATGGAAGCGGTTGTTTCTTCACGGTTTTGGTGGTATTCACTCCAATTGACCCATTGCTGTATGCCAAAGCCAAAAATCATGATGAGGGTAACCAAAAGCAATTGTTCAAGTACGAAGTGGTAATTCTCTGATATAGAAAGGTTGGACAACCATTTCCACAATTGAAGGGTGAATACACATGCCAAGATAATCATCGTGGGAATGAGCATCAAAATATAACGGGCTTCTACAAATTTGACCTGAAATAGGAAGTACAACAATACGCCCACATTCCAAATGGCGAGTACTTTTGCGGGGCTTAATTTGTTGTGTTTGTTATTCATTTTAGATTGTGAGGACCTTATTGATATTTTTTCAGTAACGGCGATTTTAATCGCTGACACATTGTATAAACACTATTTTTCTTTGAAGAAATAGTTATAGTAGATTGTTTTTTGTTAAAACCAAGCTATTCTCACATTCTACTTGCAGCGACTGAAGTCGCCGTTACCCAAGAAATAATACCTTATTTAGATTTCATAAACTTCAAGAAAATCAGCCAAGCAATAAAGCAACATACTGCTCCAAAGAGCATCGGAAATCGAACATTCATTCCCACTGCTGCTCCAAACAGAATAGCAGGTAGCGCATTGCATAGAGATTGTATGGCTTGATTGATGCCTATGACTTCTCCCTGAATGGAATCATCTGCCAAATTGGAGACTACCGCCAAGGAGCTTGGAAAGGTGATGCCTTGAAAAAATATCATGACGGGCAGTACCAGATATAAGAACAGTGTGCTTTGAGGTAATAAAACCAGTAAGAAACTCAATCCAAAGAAAGGAATCGACCACGAGAGTATTTTTTCGGGTAGCAAACGGTTGGCAATCGGGCGAAGCAACACGCCTTGTGCCAAGGCTATTAAGACTCCAATGTACATGAATATCAAACCGACTTGCTGCACATTGTATTCAAATTCTTCAATGAGATAAAATTGGAAGAACTGTGAGAAGAAGGCGAGGGCGATGGTCAGCATGAAAATGACCATAAAAATTAGTCGAAACTGAGGATAGGTAAAAGCTTTCTTCGCATTTTGGATGCCTGTCCACCAACTGATTTTTTGGACAGGAGCTTTTATTTTCAACGTCTCGGGAAAAAAGAACTTGATGTAGAAAATATTAGAGAAGTTTAGCAATGCTCCCAACAAAAAGGCGATTTCGTACGAAAACCATTCGAAGCCAGAGAGGAAA
>JBGCDY010000346.1:0-2774 GCA_045105835.1 Chitinophagales bacterium | reverse complement strand
ATTTAGCAAATAATAGCCTACGCATTTTACTCGTTCTTTTGCCTTCCTAAAAGAAAAAATACCTTCCTAAAATTTGCGTAACATATTTATTTCTATCTCCCTAAGGTAAATTATTTGCCTTCATCGATATCTTTTTGTGTTTTTCCATTAACAAGAGAATGGCACTGACCTTTACGAACATATACCCAATGGTCACAAGACCCATCGTTAGGAGAAGCTCCCGCACAAGAAGTCCCTGGGCCTGCTGCACAATCATTCATGCCTGCTTTGGCGATACAGTAACATTTTTCTACCTCACCTCTATTACTTGTTTCTTCTGGAGTAACGGTCATAGAAGTAAGCCCTCCTAATAAAGTAATGGCTGCGGCTGTCAAAAACATTTTTTTTCCTGTTGACTTAGTAATCATCTTTAATGAATTTTGTAAGGTTATGAATAATTGAATGCTGATAGAGTTATTAACAGCTTTCAATTATAGGGTGTTCTTTTTTGGAGAAAGGTTAGCAGTTTGGAGAAAAAAGTTGAAGTTTGTGATATTTTAATCAGAAACATTGAAGGCTTATTGTTTCATTTTTATTTTTAATAATTTGACTTTCAATTAGATAGAGACGCTTTCCTACAATAGGTGTTTTTTTGATTTTTTCTTTCAAAAATTTTATCAAAAGACTAAAAAATAAAAATTTTATCTTGCTTCCATGAAAGACCACTTACACCTCCATTTCATTGTTTTAATTTATGGCTTCACAGGCATATTGGGCAAACTCATTAGCCTCCCTTCTGCGGATTTAGTTTTCTATCGAATGCTGTTGGCTGCAATAGGCATGTTCGTTTTTGTGGTCTGGAAGAAAAAACAAATGCGTTTGTCAGGCAAGGTATTGGCAAAAGTGTTTGGTGTAGGGATCATTGTAGCAGTACACTGGATTACTTTTTTTGGAGCGATCAAAGCATCGAATGTTTCGGTGGCATTGGGTTGTATGGCGAGTGTGACCTTATTCACGAGCTTTTTAGAACCCCTTTTTGACAAAGTGCGCATTGCTGTTAGCGAAGTGGTTTTGGGTTTAGTGATTATCGTCGGTTTGTACGTCATCACACAGTTCGCTTTTGATTATTGGTGGGGGATCGTATTGGCGTTGATTTCGGCTTTTTTGGCGGCTTTATTTGGAGTGATGAACAAACAACTGGTGCGCAAATACGATGCAAGTGTGGTTTCAATGTACGAAATGATTGCAGGATTCGTCTTTATTGCCTTTTATTTCATCTTTACCCAAAACATCAGCGTGCTACCTCATGAAATTCCTTCCATAGATGCTTTTTATCTGTTAATACTGGCTTTGATTTGCACGACCTATGCTTTTATTGCGATGAACTACCTCCTCGAAAGATTGTCCGCTTATACTTTGGCTTTGGTGATTAACATGGAACCTGTTTATGCCATCATCTTGGCATATTGGATTTTTGGTGATTCAGAACGAATGCACATTGGTTTTTACATTGGCGCATTGATTATCATTGCTTCGATTGCAGTCTATCCTCTCATTAAAAAGAAAGAAGTGAAGGAAGTGAAAAATGCAAACTAATACGACTATTTGACAATTTCGGATAATAAACAACAAAAGGGAGATTCAATCATTGATTGAATCTCCCTTTCGTCTTTAATAATCTTGTCTCTTTCTTCTAAAAAATACTACATTTGGAAAGTATAGTAGTATACATTTCGACCGCCATTATAGATTCCTCCGATGGTGACCAATTCTCCTTCTCTCATGTTCTCCATCATTTTTTTGAACTGTTTCACAGAGCCAACTTCTTGTTGGTTCACCTCCGTAATCACAAAGCCTTTGCGGATATCGGTAAGCTTACGGAGTTTGCCATCCCCCAAACTTTCGACACGCACACCACTCGAAATATCCAATTTAGACAATTCACTTGATTCTAATTCAGCCAATTCTACCCCCAATTTCTCCAACAAAGCAGCACTTTCTTTGGTGACAACTTTGGTGTTTCCTTCCTTGTTTTTGAGGGTAACAGGAATCGTTCGTTCCCTGCCATTTCGAGATACGGTGATATTAACTACGTCTCCAGGGCGGTGACGACCTACCATTTCCTGCAATTCGGGAACAGAATTCACGATGCCTCCGTCAATTTTCACCACAACATCACCTTTTTCGATGCCCGCTATAATAGCCGAGCCATCCGCAGCCAAACTATCGACATAGACTCCTTGGGTAAGATTCAAACCCAACTCTTTTGCCAGTGTGCCATCCAAATCTCGGATGATAATCCCCAAAAATCCACGCTGTACTACACCATGTTCTCTAAGGTCTGCAATGACTTTTTCGACAATATTGACAGGGACTGCAAAAGAATACCCCGCATAGGTTCCTGTTGGCGTAGCGATTGCAGTGTTGATGCCAAGTAGCTTGCCATCTGTATTTACCAATGCGCCACCACTGTTGCCAGGATTCACAGCCGCATCCGTTTGGATAAAAGACTCAATAGGTGTTTTGGATTTCTCACGCAAAATATTGATGCTTCGCCCTTTTGCACTCACGATACCTGCCGTAACGGTGGAAGATAAATTGAAGGGATTCCCAACTGCCAATACCCACTCTCCCACTTTTGCTTCATCAGAATCTGCCAATTCTAAAGTAGGCAAATTTGTTCCTTCTACCTTCAATAAGGCAATATCTGTGGAGGGATCAGTTCCGACCAACGTTGCCACATATTTTTGATTGTCATGAAGTGTCACTTCAATTTCATCTGCTCCTTCAATGAC
>JBGCDY010000345.1:0-17157 GCA_045105835.1 Chitinophagales bacterium | reverse complement strand
GAAAATCCAATAAGCTGACTTCAATATTTTCATCAAATTGTGATTGGAAGATGCTTTGACCTTGTAAGTTGAAGATTTGTAGTTGGATAGATGTATTGGAGGCTGTGTTTTTCTGGATTGTGAAATGGTCTTTTGTAGGATTTGGAGAGAGCTTCAATTCAATGGGGGGTAGAGTGTTTTCTTCAATGGGAGTGTAGTAATCATCGCCGATAAAGGCTTCTTGGAGTTGGATATAGCGATAGCCAGTTCCTGAAAACCCACCATCTTCGCTATCTAATTCAACACCAAATGCAGTGCTAAAAAATTGGTGGCTTCCCCCCAAATCTGGTAAATACAAAACTCGACAGTCTCCAAATAATGTACCTTCATTAGAAACATACAAAAGGTATCTAACCTCGCTGGTGTTCTCTTCAAATAGATTTAAATTCAGCGTATTGTAAAAATTTGAAACCTTGTTCATTCCTAAATCCCAATAATGCAAATCAATAAAATGTTGTGGGAAAAACTCAAGAGTTAATTCTTCATTTGGCTTGGTTTCGTAGAGGGTATTATCCGAAAATTCAATAGTGCTGTTTCGGTTATAGGTATAACTGACATTTTCACCTGTTTTTACAACTGATAAGATAGTGTCTGTATGGTACATATTAGGATACTGTCCGTCAATATAATCAACTTCTTTCCACTTCAATACATTCCCAACTGCATAAGGAAAAAAATCAACTGCTTTGGGCATTGTTTCCCCTATTACCTCTCCATTTTCGTCTTCAAATCCCGCCAAAGTGATTTTGGTACTTGGATCGAAAAGTGCCCAAGCCCTAAAGTCAAACCATTCCACCAAACCATACTTTTTACTGATTTTGAAGGAGAAGTTTTCTATCACCGCTTCAATAGGAGTTTCTCCATTAAATGCTTCAATTTTAAAGGTTTTTACACTGTCCATTACAGAGAAAATAGGAGTAAACTCATTGGATGTACAGATGATTTTGAGGCGGGAGTAAGGACGGTCAGCAAAGACTTCCCCTTCAACCTCCCAGCTTTCTCCAACATCGGTTTGAGGATAAAAATGAACTACCCTTGTAACTGAATTTTTTTTAAAATCATATCGAAAATAGGCATCCTGCTTTAGGATGTGCGGATTGTAAGCAATTTCTTTATTTAGAGTTTGCCCTTCAAGGTAATCCAAATTTAGGTCATCATAACAGCCTCCTGTTGCTGTTTCAATCATGTTTCTCAGAGGGTATTGACGAATGTAATTGCCCGACTCTTCTGCAAAATCAACGTAATAGGGCGAAATAGTTTTGGAGTCTTCGGTCTCGAAGTAGAAATAGGTTTTTTGATTATAGGGGAATAATTCCCAGTTTTCGGCTTGAATTGAGAAGGTGTTTAAGAATAGTGTGGCAAGTAGAAAGGTAATTGGCTTGAGGTGTTTCATAAATAAAGGGTTTTGATTATTATGTTTAGTGAAAATACTAAATATTTATTGTAAAACCCTATTCCAATTAAAATTTCCCCAAAAAAATAGCCCAACCTTTCTCCACGAAAAGTTGGGCTACTTCAATCCAAAGTTTTAAAAATCAATTATTTAATCTTCGTTCTCGATTTGATTCTACCTTTATTAGCATCCTTAAACGATTTTGCTTTCTTAGAAGTATTAATCGTTACGATTTCGATTGGTTGTCCAATCATACGTACATAAGGAGGCATAGGAAGTTTTTTGGCAGTGAAAGCCACGGAAGTACCCTCTCTCTGGTAGTTATCAGCCAAGTTATTGGGAACATAGATGGTTTCGGTGGTTTCGATGATAAACGTATCTCCTTTTTTCTTCACTATACCCTCATCTTTAATCAATGGAGGAGCAGTGATATCATTTTTGTTTTCACCTCCAACACCACCATCTTTTTCAATCATGGTCACCTTGAAAGGTCTTCCCGCCATGCGAACATTTGGAGGAATAGGTAATTTTTCTCCGCTGATGATGACCCGCATTTTGTTTATACAGAAAGGTTCTTCCATTTTGCTATCAAGGTAGCGAGCATTGGGTTCGTTGTCAAACATGATAAAGAAATAATCTCCTTGTTGGTCAATCGTGGCAGACTGCCTTTCAACCATATTGGAGTTGTCATCGTTTGATTTTTGAGCGTTTTGCGCTTGAGAACAAGAGCTTGTACCCACCAAAAGAATAACTGCTAAAACAGAAAATATTTTATTCAACATAGGACTTTGATGAATTTAATTTATTGTTATGTTTATAAAAACAGTTTATTGTTTCTTGAAATTCTGCGATTTTGTGCAGCAATATTGGGGCTTAGACTCTGTTGTTTTCGATTGGTTTAATCACTCAAAAACAGTCTAAACACAATGTCCGAAAAACAAAGTGCTGTTTTTATTTAGACGCTAAAATAGGTTTTGGTATCGCTAATTATTGCGTCTTTTTTGACAAAGATAGGTAGGGAAAAATTAAATGTTGAGGAATTTCGGGAGAACCTTGAAGGAAAGAGACCAATACTTCAAAAGGATAGAAGACATCGAAAGTATCTCAAACTTCCGATGTCTTGACTTTGTGTTTTGTCTTTTATTGAAGGTCTTTCAAGAGGCAGCTTTTGCAAAAAATAGATTTACCGCTTGCTTGTTGTTGAATAGAAAGTTCTTCGTAGAAGGTGATGTGGTCCATTTGCTCGTCAATGTTTGGAATCGCATAATAGGCAGTGAGCGATAAAACACTGAATACAATACCAATCAACATACTTGTGAGGTATTTGAAGGAGCTTTTTACCTGTTTTTGATTCAATAGGTGAACGACTCTTAGTTTGAGAGGATGTTCTTTTGGGGCTTTGAAGTGATGCACCATTGATAGGTTTTGGTAGCGTTTCATTTTGACCAAGAGAGTGGCATAAAACTGTGTATTTCCCACTTTTTCTACCGCAAATTCATCTGCTAAAAACTCATTGAGTTTGTCTAATTCTTTGCTGAACAAATAGAAAACGGGATTCATCCACCAAATTAATTGCAGTAGTTCAAAACCAATTTTGAGCCAAGTATCTTTTTGTTGGAGGTGAGCTATTTCGTGCCATAGGACTCCCATTCGTTCGGTTTCGGTCAGATAATCCAATTCCTTTTGCCAAATAATGTATTCCTTCCAAAGCTTGAAAGAACCAACGGAGAGTGATTTTTTTGGGTACAAAATCGTGTAGGTCTTTCCTTCGAGTACCATATCCTTCTTCTCGCTTCGAGCGATGATAAAGAACAGGTAGGTGATTTTTAGGAACAACCAAGCGAATAAAACAAGAGCAATGCTTTTTAGGATATTGGTCAGCAAGTTTCCGTACACAAACCAAAAATCATAGAGTGGTTCGGCTTTGTACACCAATAAGTTGTTGGGAAGGATTGCAGAGCACTCACAAAAATGATCTTCTTTGAGTGCGATGTCTAGGCACATATCCATTTCTTCACCAGGAGCAGGGCAAAAATTGTAATAAACCGTTTCGGAAATATATTCGGTTTTGTGTAGGCACATTTTTTCTTCGACCTCTACAACAAAGAGCGAATCTATGATTGGAGGCAATGCAAAACTCAATGCTACAATGCTTAGTAGCAGGGCTTTTTGTAGTTGAGGACGAGTGTTTTTACGAATAAAGAAGTAGTAAAACAAGCCTCCAACTACTGAGAGAATATACGTCAGTAGAAAGTAGTTGACCACAGTTTGTCTGTTTGATTAATCTTCGAGTGATTTATTGATTAGGCTCTGTATGCCATTCAAGTCGTCGTTGCTGATTTCGTCATTGTCCATCAATGCAGAGACCAAAGAACTTGCAGAACCGCCAAAGGCATTGTCTAAGACATTGTTAATAAGTCTCTTTTGATAGGTATTTTTTGAAACAACTGGAAGGTAGTAATGGTTTCGACCCACTGCTTCATGACCTACATAAGGCCCCTTTTCTGCTTTCTGCAATATTCGAACAATAGTTGAAATGGTATTGTAAGCAGGGCGTGGTTTGTCTTGCCAATGTTCCAAAATGTCTTTGACACACGCTTTTTTTAGTTTCCAAAGTATGTTCATCACCTTCAATTCTAAAGGTGTTAATAAGTCTTTGTTTTGAGATTTATCAGGCATAGTCTGCAATAGAAGTTAAAATGAGAGTGAAAACGAAAAACAATCATTTTCAACACATAATGAAATGAAGTTTAGAAATTGTTTGAGAACCTTTTAGAAACGCCATTTTGACAAAAATAAAACTAATTTCTTAGTTCAACAAATATTATTGTAATTTTGGTGTTTAAATTTTGGATTCTAATTTACATACGATTCATGAGTTTATTACCCTATTTGCATTCCAATTTGATTGAGGCAGGCTGTGACGAGGCGGGAAGAGGATGTTTGGCTGGGCCTGTATTTGCCGCAGCAGTCATTTTGCCCAAAGATTTTACCCATCCCAAACTTGATGATTCCAAAAAGATAAACGAAAAGAACCGCTTATTATTGAGGGAAGTTGTCGAACGTGAAGCATTGGCGTATGCCGTAGGAATTTGTTCGGCACAAGAAATTGACGAAATCAACATCCTCAATGCTTCTTTTGAAGCCATGCACCGTGCATTGAAAAAATTGAGCCTTCGTCCCGAAATGATTTTGGTGGATGGAAATCGCTTCAAACCTTTCCCCGAAATACAACATGAGTGTATTGTCAAAGGAGACAGTAAGTATTTTTCCATTGCAGCCGCTTCAATTCTTGCCAAAACCTACCGAGACGATTTTATGCAAAAAATCCACTTGCAGCACCCCCAATATGATTGGAACAAAAACAAAGGATACCCCACCAAAGCGCACCGCAAAGCCATTGAAGTACACGGCAGTTGTGCCTATCACCGCCAATCTTTTCGCCTTTTGCCCAGTATGGAAAAAATCAAATAAAGAATAGAGCCTTTGTATCGGCGATTTCAATCGCTGCAGGTAGAGTGTGAAAATAATTGGAGGTTGGCGAAAGTTATCTCTTAGTAATAAGAAAAAAATAACTTGAACACCTTAATTCCCCTTTTGAAAGGGGTTGGGGTATGTTAGCTAAAAAATCGTTCAGGTTATTTTTTTGCCGTTACTTAGTTCCTTTTTTCAAAGGAAATAAACCTTGCAGAACGTGTCAGCGACTGAAGTCGCCGTTACAAGACCTTAGGTTGATTGAAATCATTGTTACCGAAATTGAAAGCGAAAAGAGTTTTCTGAGACTCATTGAAGTTTATTTTGACGTAAAAAAGAGTTGAATTTGGTTGATTCCTTGACTCGCTGCAACCCCTCAATTGCTGATTTTTTCTTTTCAAAACCTTTGGTAGAGAGTAGGCAAGTAAAAAAAATGTTTGACAGATATGCTTTTCTAATTGCGAATTTGTTTGTATTTTTTGACCTTTGTACCAAACTCTTTTCAAATTCATCCAATTTATCAGTGATTTAGCATCAATGAATCAATATTTCATGATGCCATTCACTCAAAACCTATATTTTTTCATTTCAATTTATCAGAAATTATGAGAGCTATAAAAGTTTTGAGGCCATTACCTTTTTTTCTGTTTTTGATTTGTTTTTCTACTATCATAATTGCTCAAAACAGTTCTTTAGATAAACCTGCCAAAAGAAAGCCATTGCGGATGTTGGTACCCAAAAAAGATACCACTACCACAAAACCTGCACCTGCCAAGACTGCCCCTACTCAAGCGGAGCAGTTGATTCAGGATTTGGGCTTTGATTATGGAGGCTCTATGTTGATGGGACTTCCAGGAGGAGGAACAGAACCTTCGCCTGATATCGCCACCACAAAAACTACAGCTAAGACTACTACAAAAAGAACGAATAAACCTGGAGTAGCGGTAAGAACCTATTCAAGTGAGGAAATAGACAACATGCTATATCCAGAAAAAGCCTTCAATAGAGAACAACGATTTCGTAATTTTATCAGCACCCGAAAACTGATAGAACCAGAAATGGTGGCACTCAAAAGTTTTGGACTGAGTCAAATACCTCGATATGGAGATGATAGTTACCGCTTAAAACTCGAAATTTTGCACTCTGAGATTCCTTTGGATTACAATGAGTCTGTCAATATTTTTATTGAGATGTACCTCGTCCAAAAACGGGATCAGGTAAAGCGAATGTTGTCTCGAACAGATTTGTACTTTCCTGCTTGTGAAGAAGCTTTGGATAGGCACGACCTCCCTATGTACTTAAAATATCTTCCCGTTATTCTATCTGCTTTGACACCACATGCCAAATCAACATCAGGCTCATCTGGTTTGTGGCAATTGCCTTATGGAACGGCTCGAATCTATGGTTTGGAATCGAACGATTATATTGACGAACGAAGAGATCCCGCACTTTCATCAGAAGTAGCTGCAAAACATTTGAAAAACCTATGGAATAGATACCACAATTGGCACTTGGCGATTGCAGCTTTTTGTGGAGGAGAAGGGGCTGTAAATAAAGCAATTAGACGTTCTGGAGGCAAAAAAGACTATTGGGCAGTTGCAGAATATTTACCAGAAGAAATTCAAGCCTATGTGCCGCTTTTTATTGCAGCAGTGTACACCATGATTTACTATCCCGACCACAATATCCACCAATACAATGCTCCCTACAATTTTTATCTAACGGATACGGTCAATATCAAACGGGGTTTTGACATACGAAGAGTAGCAAAATTTGTGGATATGAAATTGGAAGAAGTCCAGTTCCTAAATCCAGCCATCAAACGAGACACGATTCCTCCTTCAAAAAGAGGTTATCCTCTGGTATTGCCGATTTCAAAAGTGGGTTGGGCACAAACTTACGAACGCAATCTAAATTCCATTAATGAAGAGACCATCTTAGACCCTAATAAAAAAATACCTTTGCCGAAAGACAATGTTTGGCAAAAACCAGCAGGGGATTATGGAGCTGTTTCTTCCAATAAAACCAATGTCTACAATAAAACTACTGAAAGAAAATCCAGCGGAAAATATGTTGCGGTAAGATATGCTGTACAGAGTGGAGATGTCTTGGGAACTGTTGCCCAAAAATTTGACTGTACGATAGAAGACTTGCGCAATTGGAACGATATTACTGACGAAAGCCGAATGCAAATCGGTCAAGAATTATTGATTATGGTGCCCAAAGAACATGAAAAACTGTACAGGAATATCATAGTCAAAGACAACAATTAAAAATGTTATTCTAAAATTCATCAGAAAAAAATACGAGAATAGGCTTTGGAAGTTTGAAAACCTCCGAAGCCTATTCTCATTTCCCCCCAAATAGTCAAAGGCAATGACTGTTTTATGAGGTTGACAAATGGTGTTGCAGGTCATCCACAATCAACGCATATTTGCAAAAAATAGACATTTACTACCTCAACCCACACAGTTGCTTTTTTGTCTTTGCTTCTTTAAAGACATTGTACTAACTTGTCAGCCATAAACAATAACAACAATATGCGAAATATATTTTTTTTAGCAGCAATCACCTTTTGTCTATGCACCTCTTGTTCCAATGATCAAGTGAAAAAAGCAGTCAATTACCAACCCAACTCTTCTGGTCGGGTAGATGAAGTTTTGCTAATCATGGATGAGGAAGAATGGAGAGCCAATGAAGGGGAGGTGGTTCGACAAGTATTTATGAAAGACTTTCAGGTATTGCCACAATCTGAACCCATCTTTAGCCTGAGTCAGGTACCAGCCGAGTCTGTTACTGATTTGTTGAAACGAAGCGCAAGTGTAGTAGTTGTAGCTGATTTATCCAAAGACCATGCTACGGCTCGGATGATTAAGGAGCAATTGGGAAGGTTTGACAGTCAAGGGAAAGAACGCCCCTCCTATTTTATGCGAAAAGATGTATGGGCAATGCCTCAACATGTGGTTTATGTCTATGCAGACGATGCGCTGTCTCTGACCAACAAATTGATGGAGTTACAGGACACTTTCATCGACTTGATTTATAGAGTTGAAGACCACAAGGCTAAAAACCAAGCTTATGTGTCGGGTGTGAGCAAAGGACTTACCAAGACAATGAAAGATGATTTTGAGATTGATTTTGAAGTGCCAAGTATCTATCGAGAAGTGTTGAAAACGGATAGCCTCATGTGGATGCGCTATGACAATCACCTGAATGAGGAGGTAAGCAACATTATGGTATTTGTCGAGCCTTATGAGGAAGAGTCAAGTGCCATCACTCAGGCATACCCTATCGAAAAAATTCAAGAACTGGGCAAGCTCGTTGGTACCGACAATGAAGGTTCTTATCTCTATCCTTCCAATAAATACATCCCCTATCAGCAAACCATGCAACAAATAGAGATGGGAGAAGCTGTGAAGAGCATAGGGCTTTGGAGCATGGAAAAGGATTTTATGGGAGGACCTTTTGTCAGTTACAGTTTTGAGGATGTTGCCCATAAAAGACGTATCACTATGTTTGGGTTTGTTTATGCTCCAAGGGGTAAAAAAAGAGTTCTCATGCGTCGTTTGGATGTTATCTTTCGGGATGTCAAGCTTTTTTGAGAACGAAAAAATATACCTCAATTACGAAACCTGATGGCTTGAAATAATTGTTGAAACAATAACATTGGATAAGAATCCAATGGCAAACCTCTATCAATTCTATTTTGTTAGAGGTTTGTTTTTTGTTCATTACTCTGCTGTCACAGAATCAAAAAGTATATTCATTCCTCCAAAATTGCCCTTTACCTTCTACAAAATCCCTTTCACTACCTTTCGTTGTGCCTCACAGTTTTCTATGTTTAAATTTACATTAATTAAAGTATCGCTCTCATTACTAAGACCCTTCCCTATAGATCTTAGTATTACCCCAAAATTTCTCAGTTCCAGTTCCAAAAAACTACGCCTTGGTAAAATACCGAGGCGTTTTTTTATGCCCTCAATAATTCCTACCATTAGAATCTAATAAAATTGCGTAATTTTAGAATCCCCCTATTCAATTATTAATTCAAAATACCAAAACCAATCATTATGTCTAAACAATGGTACGCCCTCCTATTTTTTTGCCTCTTTTTTATGTTCTCTTGCAGCAATTTTTCTTCTGAAAAAAAGACAACCTGCCACGATACAACGATGGTAGAAAAAGACATGAAAGATTTTGCGAAAGACAAAGACTTCAAAGATGCCCACAAACTCAAAAAAGACATTGACTTCAAGCCTAAAGGAGAAATGATGGAATTTGCTTCAACAGATGGCAAACAGGGGAGTGCCTACGTTTTGAAGGCCGCAAAAGCGAGTCCAGACTACCTGTTTGTAATACACGAATGGTGGGGATTAAATGATCACATCAAACAAGAAGCAGAAAGGTTGCAAGCAGAGTTAGGCGGCAATATCAATGTAATGGCTTTGGATTTGTACGATGGTAAAGTCGCTACAACAAGAGATGATGCTGGAAAATACATGCAAGCAACGACTGAAGAAAGAGCACAAGCCATTATTCAAGGAGCAATTAAACAAGCAGGTGAGACTGCAAAAATAGCGACGATTGGATGGTGTTTTGGTGGAGGATGGTCATTGAAGTCCTCTATTTTGGCGGGTGACCAAGGAGCAGGGTGTGTGATTTATTACGGTATGCCCTTGCAGGAAGCCGAAAAATTGAAGCCCTTGAAAGCTGATGTTTTGGGGATTTTTGCAGAAAAAGATGGCTGGATTACCCCCGAAGTAGTCAATGATTTCAAGAAAGTAGCAACTGGAATTAACAAAAATGTGGAGGTTCACCAATTTGATGCTGAACATGCCTTTGCCAATCCAAGTAGCGAAAGATACGACAAGGAATCAGCTACAAAAGCGAATGCGCTTGCTTTGAAGTTTTTGAAGGAAAGGTTGTAGGAAGACTCAATTGAAATAAGAAAGGATTTTGAAGGTCATTTGTCTCGCATATTGAAATTCTATAACTTGCAGGAGTCTTTTTTATCTTCAAAATACAATGGCTTGTAAATGAAAACATTCCTACCAGTTCTATTAACGTTTATTTTCCTCGCAACGCTGCCAAGTTGCGACAATACCAATCCTCATCAAGGACATGATGCCAACAAGCACATGAACAAAAGCAGTTTTGAAGATTTGGTGAATCGGTTTGAAGACTCCGATAGAATGAAATGGCAAAAGCCTTATGAGGTCATCGAAAAATTGGGCATTGAAGGAAAGACGGTAGCTGATATTGGTGCTGGTACTGGTTATTTTGCTTTTCGGATGTTGAACAAAGCGAAAAAAGTGATTGCCGTAGACGTGGACAAACGTTTTATTGACTATTTAGAACAAAAAAAGTCGCAAGTGCCTGACAGCCTGCAAGCTCGTTTTGAAACTCGACAGGGAGAATTAAACGACCCGATGCTGAAACATAATGAAGTGAACGTTATTTTGGTGGTCAATACTTATCATCACATTGACGATAGGGTACGGTATTTTAGAGGACTGCAAAAGAATTTGGACATTGACGGAAAGTTGGTGATTGTGGACTTCAAAAAGAAACGCACACCAGAAGGCCCTCCCAAAAAGATGCGAATGTCTGCCGATCAGGTTGTGGGTGAATTAGAAGAGGCAGGATTTACCGACATCCATGTAGATGAAGATACCCTGCCTTATCAGTATATTATTACAGCGATTTAATGGTAGAGATTGCGCTTAGAAAAATGAAGCCTTATAAGGGTATCGAACAACGTATTCATCCCTTATAATCTGTATCATCATATCTCTAAGTTCGTCAATTCCTCTGCGTTCAGTGGCAGAAATAAAGGCACACTTACCATCCGTTTGTTTTCGCCACTTGCGTTTGACTTCTTCAAGAATGTTTTGCTTGACACTCTCCTCTAAGAACTCGTCAAATTCTGTTTGTTCATACAAGTCCAACTTATTGAAAACCATAATGGTATTCTTTTCCGTTGCACCAATTTCATTGAGCGTTTGTTGGACAACTTTGATGTGTTCCTCATGTTGTGGATGCGCCATATCAACTATGTGAATCAATACATCTGCTTCTCTAACCTCATCAAGTGTTGATTTGAAACTCTCAATGAGTTTATGCGGCAATTTTCGTATAAAACCTACTGTATCAGAAAGTAAGAAAGGGGTTCGCTCCAAAACTACCTTTCGTACGGTAGTATCCAAAGTCGCAAACAGCTTATCTTCTGCAAAGACTTGGGACTTGCTGAGAATATTCATCAAAGTAGATTTGCCGACATTCGTGTAGCCCACCAAAGACACTCGAATCAGTTCACCCCGTTTCTTTCGCATGGTGGAACTCTGCTTATCGATTTTCTCCAATCTGTCCTTGAGCAAACTAATCTTCTTGTTCACAATACGACGATCCGTCTCAATCTCCTGCTCACCAGGACCACGCATTCCGATACCCCCTTTCTGGCGTTCTAAGTGTGTCCAAAGACCACGAAGGCGGGGCAAAAGATATTGCATTTGAGCGAGTTCCACTTGTGTTTTCGATTGAGCCGTTTGTGCTCGACCTGCAAAAATATCAAGGATCAAAAAACTCCTATCAACTACCTTGCACTTCAATTCTTCTTCGAGTGTACCTTGTTGAGAAGGACTGAGGTCATCATCAAAAATGACAAGGTCAATTTCCTTTTCTTTGACATACTCCACCATTTCTTCGAGCTTTCCCTTGCCTACAAAGGTTCTCCGATGGGGATGCTTCATTCTTTGTTTGAAGGTTTTAAGCACTTTTGCTCCCGCCGTTTGTGCCAAAAAATCAAGCTCTGCAAGGTATTCATCTAATAATTTTTCTGGTTGTTCGGGAAGTATCAAGCCCACTAAAATGGCTTTTTCTAGACCAACTGATTGTTGGTTCTTACTAAGTTCAACATATCCTTTCAAAATAGATTGTTTTAAAGGTTAGGGAGAGGTGAATCACAAAATTTAGACATGACGTTACCATTGTACATCACATATAGATTCAGCAAATTGCATACACACCTCAATTTTGAAGGCGTATAGACTCCACCAAAGATAAATAAAATGAAAAATTTATTGGTTTGTTTAGTATCAAAGGGGACACTAAATAAATGCAAGGGAGAAATTTCAGAAATGAGTAATCAACATGATGTGTTGTTTTTGACCTACAAAAAGGAAGGGTAGGTAGTAGAATTAACAATAAATTGTCTTGTGAACTGAACCTTTTAACAGATACGGAATATTAAAAGTTCCCAATTGTCAAAATAAAATAAAATGCCAAGCCTTTTTCTTAGCTTTGCAGCGTTTTTTGGAGGCAAAACTCTATTAAAAATGAGTTGAAGAAAAATGACACCCCTTGTTTCATTTTTTATTGCGCCTTGCGGAATATGATGTGATTGCGACACTTAACTTGAATGGTGACTATATCTCTGATTCTTTGGCTGCAATTGTGGGTGGTATCGGTATCGTTCTAAAATATGGAGGTCAAAACAAGGTGAACCCTTCTTTTGTAATTTTTTCGGATGAAATGATGTTCCGCTATATGAGATGGAATGAAGCAGCTGATTTAATCATCGAAGGTGCGATTAATAGCAAACGTGTAATGTATGATTTTTACCGTCAAATAGAAGGGGCTACAAAAGTTTCTTGTTCAGGATTCGGCGAGGAAATTGTGAAAAACATGTAAGAAATACTTTAGAAAGACAAGTAAAAAATACTCGGATTCTAATAAACAGTTTATTGTTTATTAGAATCTGTTTTTTTCGGGCTGTTAAATTTATTTTTTATACTTCAATTTTTGTACCTTTGCATCCCGAAATCAAAACATAACCATGAATTCGGAAATAAAGTTATTTGGAGGTCGTTGTTCTAAAGATTTAGCAAGAAAAATCGCAGAAGCATACGACCAACCTCTAAGCGAGGTAGATGTATTGGAGTTCAACGATGGAGAATTTCAGCCACAACTAAACGAGTCTGTAAGAGGACACCATGTTTTTTTGATTCAATCGACTATAGCACCCTCAGATAATATATGGGAACTATTTATGATGATTGATGCGGCGAGAAGAGCTTCTGCTAAGTACATCACCGTTATTATCCCTTATTATGGATATGCACGACAAGATAGAAAGGATCGCTCAAGAGTGCCTGTTGCAGCAAAAATGAAAGCAAATATGCTGGTGAAAGCAGGAGTAGATCGCTTGATGACGATGGACTTACATGCTCCTCAAATTCAAGGATTCTTCGACATTCCTGTAGATCACTTAAGCAGCTCTTTCATCTTTGTACCTTACATACAAAGTTTGAAATTAGAAAATCTTGCTTTCGCTTCTCCTGATGCAGGTAGTGCAAACCGAACAAGGTTGTTTGCCCAAAAATGCGGTGATGCAGGTTTGGTAATCTGTGAAAAATACCGCAAAAAAGCAGGCGAAGTAGCAGGAATGACAGTGATAGGCGAAGTGGAAGGTAAAAACGTGGTGATAGTAGACGATATTGTCGACACTGCTGGAACATTGACAAGTGCAGCGAAGGCAATTATGGAAAAAGGAGCAACAAGTGTAAGGGCTATATGTACACATCCTGTGCTAAGCGGAAATGCTTATGAACGTATCGAAAATTCTGTTTTGACAGAATTGGTGGTATGTGATACAATACCTTTGAAAGAAAAATGTGACAAAATAAACGTGCTATCTGTTGCACCTTTATTTGGCAAATCGATAAAAAGATTACTAGAAAATCGGTCTATAAGTTCACTGTTTATTCAAAAACACAGATAATAATACGTAAAAATGAAAGCAATAGCAATTGAAGGAACTGTCCGCAATTCAAGTGGAAAAAAAGCGGCAAAAGAAATCAGAAGAGAAGGACTCGTTCCTTGTGTGATATATGGTGGCGAAAAGAATGTACATTTTTCTGTTATAGCAGGAGATATTAGCCCTTTAATCAACACACCTAATTTCAATAAGGTGTCTATAACTGTTGATGGCAAAACTTATAGTACCATTATCAAATCTTTTCAAACACACCCTGTGACAGATGCTATCATGCATGTTGATTTTCAGGAATTGATTGAAGGTCGCCCTATTTTTACCCAAATTCCTGTTCGGTTGAAAGGCTTGGCATTAGGTGTAAAAAATGGTGGTAAATTGATGCTGAAAATGCGTTATTTGAAGGTGAAAGCTTTACCTGAAAACCTTGTCTCAGAAATCAATGTAGATGTAACTCACCTTGAAGTAGGGAAATCTGTAAGAGTTAAATCTGTAAGTATTGAAGGTATTGAAGTAGTCAATTCAGCCGCTACTCCTATTGCTTCAGTTGATATTACGAGAGCATTGAGAAGTGCTGCTGCAGCAGCCGCTACTGAGGAAAAAGCAGGATAGTTAGAAAAGGCTATTTTATTATTTTCTTCAATTTTATTGCTGAATACCAATTGTTTAATTGGACTTCAATAGAATATATCTATATTAAAATTAAGAATAAACCGATGGTGAATAGCCATCGGTTTATTTTTTATACCCAAATAGGTGATTTATGAGCAAATTCTTGATAGTAGGACTTGGTAATATTGGAGCAGAGTATGATGGTACTCGCCACAATATTGGCTTCGATATTGTTGACAAACTTGCAGAAGAAAAAGAGTGTGCCTTTAAATTGGAACGCTTGGCATACAAAACGGAGTACAAGCACAAAGGACGTTCTCTATTTCTCATCAAGCCAACTACTTATATGAATCTAAGCGGAAAGGCTGTGCGGTATTGGATGCAACAGCTAAAAATTCCGATTGACCGAGTGCTTATCTTAGTGGATGACAAAGACCTCGATTTTGGCAAACTACGCATGAAACCCAAAGGAAATGATGGGGGGCATAATGGTTTGAAAGACATTACCCTACAATTAAATACCAACAAATATCCACGCCTTCGATTTGGAATTGGGAATGATTTTGCGCCAGGTCAGCAAATACATTATGTCTTAGGAAAATGGACTGCTGAGGAAAATGCAGACCTAGAGAAACACATCAAAAAAAGCATTGACGGAATAAAAAGTTTTGCTACATTGGGCATTGATAGAACGATGAATACCTTCAATTAAAACCTCCTCTCATGAAAATTTTCTGTATCGGTAGAAACTATGTCGACCACGCCAAAGAGTTGAACAATCCTGTTCCCCAAAAGCCATTGGTTTTCTCCAAACCCCAAACGGCATTGGTACGTGAAAATCGCCCCTTCTTTTATCCAGAATTCTCCAAAGATATTCACCACGAAATCGAAATCGTACTAAAAGTCTGCAAATTAGGCAAACACATCGCACCCAAATTTGCCCACAAATACTACAATGAGGTCACTCTGGGGATTGATTTTACCGCTCGTGATATCCAAAGCCAACTAAAAGCAAAAGGACATCCTTGGTTGCTTGCCAAAGGCTTTGACGGTTCTGCTCCTATTGGAAAATGGCTTTCATTGGAAGAGGTTGGGGATGTGAACAACATTGATTTCTCTATGACCAAAAACGGGGAAACAATGCAGGTTGGGAATACCAAAGACCTGATTTTTGATTTCGATTACTTGATTACCTATATCTCGCAGTTTTTCACGCTTCAAATGGGGGATTTAATTTTTACGGGAACACCTGCAGGAGTAGGCCCTGTAGTGATTGGAGATAAATTAGAAGGTTTTGTAGGAGAACAAAAATTATTGGAGTGCAATATCAAGTAAGCCAACTATTGCCTGCTCATAAACTCATGAATCGCTGCAAAATCCATTCTTCCCAAACCTGATTTGTTGGCATTCGCATACAATTCTTTCGACAAATTAGCCAAATACATCGGGTGATTCAATTCGTAAGCGGTCTGTGTGACAAGCTGCAAGTCTTTGTGCATCCATTCCAAAGGAAATTGAACCTCATAGTTTTCCTCTTGAATCATTTCCGCTTTTGCTTTTGTGAAAGGAGCAGAAACAACGAGATTGGGTAAAACCTTCAATAAGAAATCTCTTGACAAACCCATTTTTTCGCCAAATACCACCGTCTCGGAAAAAATCAGCATGGATTGTGCAAGCATAGAGTTAACCAACATTTTGAAGCAAATGCCCTTGTCGACTTCTTCTCCAATGTGCATGGTTTTCTTGCCCATCATTGCCAAAAGAGGAGCTACTTCATCCAAATTGGCCTGTTCTCCTCCCACAAAAAATACCAATTCTGCATTTTCAGCATGGGGTTTTGTGCCTGCTACGGGAGCGGCTACAAATCTGACGTGTTGGTTTTGAGCGGCTTCAAGCACTCGATTTGTAAAAGAAGGGTTTACAGTAGAAAAGTCCACCCAAAGCGCGTTTTTCTTCATCTTCAAAAGAAACCCTTTTTCACCCATTGCAACGGACTCCACTACCGCAGGTGTAGAAAGCATGGTAAATACGATGTCTGCTCCTTCGACAGCTTCTTGAGCAGTAGGAGCAATGTTGGCTCCCATTTCCTGCAATGGCTTTGCCGCTTCTGATGAACGATTAAAAACGGTGAGTTTGACCTGATGTTTGAGTAGGTTTTTTGCCATTCTGCTACCCATAATTCCCAACCCAATGAATGTTACTTTTGTCATGATTTATTTTATTTGAAGTTCAAAAAATCAAGGTCTATTCACAACCTATACACAAAAGTAAGTCGAGTCCATTTCCTTCAATACCCCAAATCGGTCAAAGTATAGATTTTCATTCAGAATCCACTTTTGAAGTCTCAGAAAAACACATTTTTTCTGAGATCATAGTTTGTTTGGGAGTGTGACCGTGGTATTTTTTGAAAGCACTGATAAAATGAGATACATTTTCATAACCCACATGGTAGGCAATATCCGCCACACTTTGGTTCCCTTTTTCCAACATTTCTTTTGCTTTTTTCATGCGTTCTTGGCTAATCCATTTGTGTGGAGAAACCCCGAACTTTGCTTTGAATTCCCTGCGAAAAGTAGATAAGCTTCTGCCTGTCAAATAGGCATAATCTGCTATGGTCAGAGGCTTGTCAAAATTTTCACTCATAAAAACTCCTAAGTTTTGAGGGCTTTGATGTTGGGTAAAATGCTTCAATTGAGTCAGTACATTGAGGTGTTCATTTTCTGCAATGGCAAGAGTCAAAAACTCCATTATTTTCACCTTGAATACTTGGCTATTTTCCTTTTTTACAACTTGAGAAAGGTACTGCAAAGATGTTAAGTATTGAAGTATAGCAGGACTACAGGGAATATTGAAGGAGGATTTTAGAGGC